>NZ_JAOQJW010000003.1:176553-187044 GCF_025567265.1 Dorea amylophila
TAAGGCATTTGATACACACGGAATAAAACTTGGAAAGGCGTTCCAGTGAATGTGAAAGAGGCGTTGGTAATTCTTAAGGGGTAAAATTCTGCGTTAGGTTTTCAAAATTTGACTGTCTGAGGCGTATGCCGAGTTTCAAATTTTGAAAGCCTGCTTTTAGCAGAATTTTGCCCCTTTAGAATTGACCCGCCGATGGAACCTGAACAGGAACGCCTTTCCAAGCTTTATTCCGGTTCGGGTATCCACAGCCTTCCTGAATTAAATCCCAAGTAAATCTATGCATCGAAGTCTACTTCAAATGTACCTTCCGGTGTCTTCATCGTCAGAACTCCCAGATTAAAATCCTCATCCCGAATCGTAATATGATACTCAAATACCACATCTTCTTCAAATTTTGACAATAATAAATACGTCCCGTTTTCTTTTCCATCGATCTGATCACAGATATCATCATATACATCTGCCCCCGAGATTGGTCTCGAATATCCGGATGCCTTTATTTTTTTTTCAATCAATTCATATAATTCATTCATTTTCTTTCTCCTTTAATCTTCCTGATTATTATTTGTTTTGATCTCATACTCTATTGATTCATAATAATGGTTAAATCACCTTATACCTTAACCATCTTCTGCTATGGAATCTCCATGTAAATATTACTGCACGCACTGTCCAGTCGGCAAACATACCGATCCAGACGCCCATCGTTCCAAATCCCAGAAATCGGATCAGTATCACGCACAGACAAAATCGGCACAGCCACATGACCAGACACGACGTGATCATAGAAAATTTTACGTCTCCCGCCGCACGAAGTCCGTATGCCGGAACAAATGCCAGCGTCCATACAATCGGCTTCACAAGCGTAATCCAGGTTACCATATGGAAACACATCTTTGCACTTGCAGGCTCCATGCCGCCAAGAACTGTCACAGGCCTGGTCAATGCTAATACCAGCAGGCAGCTTACAATGATTGCCACTTCTGCGATCACACTTAATTTTTTTATGTAATAGACCGCCTCATCTTTTCTGTCCGCTCCCATACACTGACCTACAATTGTCATCAACCCTACACCAATTCCGATTGCCGCCATTCCATTCAGATTCTCCAGAATATTTGTCATTGCCTGTGCTGCGATTGCTGTTGTACCTAATGTTGATACGGTAGACTGTATCGCCAGTTTCCCAAGCTGGAACATACTGTTTTCCACACCGGACGGAATTCCGATTCCGAGTATTCTCCGGATCATTGCCCAGTCCGGACGGATTTTCAGGTAATCTCTTACCACGATTGGCTGCCGGTCTTTTCTTAATTGAATCAATACTACCACTGCACAGAATATACGGGAAACCAGTGTAGAGATTGCCGCACCCGCAACTCCCATATGGAAAATCCAGATCATAATTGCATTTCCAACAATATTCATCGCATTCGATATCATGGAAATGAGCATTGGACCCTTCGTATTCTCCTGCGCGCGAAAAATGGATGCCGCCGAATCATATGCCGCTATGAACGGAAATGAAATAGCTGTATAAAAGAAATATGTCTCTGAGGCTCTCATAACGTCAGCTTCTACTGAACCAAAAATCAGGCGCAAAAGCGGTTTCTTAAATCCCAGACATAACACACTGACTGCAATCGAGATGGCCGTGATGATGAATAACACCTGCCTTGCAGATTCATTCGCCATCTTTTTATTCTGTTGTCCGATATACTGTGAACAGACAATTGCTCCTCCTGCTGCCAGTGCCGAAAATGCCTGTATCACAAGAATATTGATAGAGTCCACCAGCGATACTGCCGAGATAGCTGCAGATCCAATATTACTTACCATCATCGTATCTGCCGTTCCCATAATTGAATTCAATAACTGTTCCAGAACGACCGGTATCAGAATACCGGCGATCATTTTATTTGAAAACATATGCTGTTGTTTCACTTTTTCTGTCATCACTTTTTCTGCTCCATAATATGAATGATTTCTTTATCCGTCTGCGCCATCCCCTGATTACCGATCTGTGCCATATGACGGATACAGTCTTCCGGTGTCTCTGCACAGATACCGTCACTCACACGAAGCGGCGCATCATGAACAGCCGTCAGCGCACAAAGCAGGGCTGCTGATGATCCTGTTGCAACCTTCATTGCACAGCCGACCTTTCCGCCGTCACAGATCATTCCCGTTACCGTCCCGGACATATTTCGCACCGCATACCCAAGCTGTTCGTCACTGCCTCCCAGCAGGTAAGCAATTCCTACGGATGCAGCCGTTGATGATGCCATGACACAGGAGCACATCGGTGACAGCTTTCCTATATAAGCATTGATATAACGGTTCACCAGGTGAGCAATTGCAAGCGCACGCACCTTTTTCTCCATTGACACTTCCAATGCATCTGCTGCTTCACTGACCGGCAGGATCACTACCAGACCTTTTGTTCCCGCACCGGAACTGCTCATCGTCGGCAGCGGACAGCCGTCCAGACGGCTCTCGGCTGCCGAACTTACTTTCAGCATAATTCTGGTCAGCAGATCATTCTTCAACACCTCTGAACCTTTTTCACTCCGAAGCGTATCTGCAATTCCTACTCCGACTTTCTTATCTTCGGAATAAGCTGCCAGTCTTTCATTCATTTCCACTCCATCCATCAGGAAATGTAATTCTTCCTCTGAAGCTGTATCTGCAACCTGGCGGATCTGTGCAATTGTCATCTGTTTCAACGCCTCAATCAGAGCATTATCTGATGCCTGTCCGTTTTCCTGATTTTTTTCATATATAATCTTTCCATTTTTCTCCAGATATACAAGATTCGTATGTGTTCCTCTGATGACCGATGTGATCATATCTGCTTCTGTCTTGATCTTACATTTCACATACAATCCCTGCTCCTGCTCTTTCATCTTCACGGATACAGCAGCCATACCGCACAGTTCTTTCATCTGTTCCAGAATTTCCGGTGTGATATCTTCCAGAAGTTCCAGCCCTTTTTCCGGATTCTTAAGATATGCTCCCAGTGCTGCTGCATATGGAAGTCCTACATAATCACAGCCTGGGATTCCTGCCGACATTCCATTTTTATAGATTCCTGCATTTACTTCCACTTCTATCGAGCGGATCTTATTTTCCGTCATTTTCCCTGCATTTGCTGCGCACAGTGCTACACATACCGGTTCCGTGCAGCCAAGTGCCGGAACTACGTCATTCTTTAAAAGTGTAATCATTTCTTCTTTTTTTAACATATCTCTTCCCCAAACTTTTTATTTCGACCAGGTTGGTTCTTCCTCTCCTGTATAGGCAAATCTGCCGTCATTCTTTTCTTCCAGTGCTTTGATCATATGATAGGTATATTCATTATATGGTGTTGGAATCCCCAGTTCTTTTCCCATACGCATCAGCGCTCCGGAAAACATATCGATCTCCGTATGACGTTCTGCATCCAGATCCTGTAATGTGGAATAACGGGCCTTTGGCGGAACCGCACTTCCCCGTCCGGACATTCTGTCCGCTTTACTGATGTCAATTCCTTTCGCTTCTGCAATTGCTTCCAGTTCTTTTTTCAAACCATTCTGAATTGCTTTCATATGTTCACTGTCCCGGTAACAGCCAACACCTGCTCCCAGGATTGCCTGTGGCAGATTATTGCAGACATTCAGACGGAATTTACACCATACTTCTTCTATTGCATATTCCGTTGAGCGGTAATGGATTCCCGTACCGGCAAACAGTTCTTTCACCGCCTTTACCCTTTCACTTTCGTATGGGGCTTCATATTCACCGAAGATGATCCCAAGTGTTGTCTCCGGATCGAAATGATATCCGTCCGCTTCTCTGTGCGACGCTACTTTAATCACAGCCGGAAGAATGTGTGACTTTCCAATCTGTTCTGCGATGATCTCTTCGCTGTCCACGCCATTCATCAGGCTCATTACACTGGTATCTTTTCCAACTATTTTTCGGATGCTTTCCAATGCTCCCGGTAATGCACCATATTTTAACGAAACGATCAGGAAATCCACATTTTCTGCTTCCTCTGGTGTCCACACCTCCGGATGATAGACCTTTCCGTTGATCGCACAGCCCTGACGGCTCAGTCTTTCCTTTCTCTCTCCTTCGGCGATCACACCAAGCTTTATATCTTCACGGTCCGCAAGTCCCCAGATCACATAGGAACCTACCGCACCTGCACCTAATACTGCAACTGATGTTATCTTCATGATTCTTGTCCTTTCATGTTCTGTCTCTGTTAATCCTCAGAATCGACCGCCAGCAACTTCTCTTGCATACTTTTGTATCTACATGACCTGCCACTGGCAGCTCCTTACGAACACATGGCGATACCCAAAAAATGGCTGCAATCAGTTCCCTGACTGCAACCATTTTATCACATTTTTTATACTTCGGTAGGATTATTTCAATTTTCCGTATTCTTCATCGGATACTGCCTCGCACCATTCATTGGAATTCTTTACATCGGTGTTCCTACTTCGATCAGATTGCCATCCGGATCATAGAAACGGACCACCTTCTGCCCCCAACTGTGTGTCATCAGCCGGTTGACATACCTAACATTCGGATACAACTTTTCAAGCTTTCTGGCAAATGCTTCGATATCCGGTTCTTCGAAATATAACTCACTGGAATGATTTTCCGGAATAATATCCTTATTCAGAACTTCTTTCCATATCTTTTCGTCCTGAAGTACCAGGCCTTCCGTTAATATCACATTGCCGTCATTGTCAAGAATTGTATTCAGTCCGAACAGGTCATGATAGAATTGTTTGGAATGTTCGATATCTTTTACAACAATTAATATATTTTTTAATCGCATTTCTTTTCTCCATTATGCATTGACTTTTCCCGGATTTCATTTTCCCTGAGTTTTATTTTATCCAGACTTTATTTTCCCTGCTCTGCCAGATATTCTTCTGTCAAAGCTACGGCATCTGCGATACACTGTGGACAACTGCAGAGAACTTTTCCTGTCTCCACACCTTTTAACTCCCGGCAGATGCAGGAACCATTTTTCTCTTTGAATTTTTCTACTTTGCTTCGGATCTTCTTATATGTATCCCCTTTGGTTCTGGATCCTTCTTCTGTGCCTCCCTGACTGTTATCAAGGCCGATGATCATTGCCATTCCAGACAATGCACCACACATCTCCATCACGCCCATACCCAGACCAAAACCTTCTGCGATACGAAACATATCGTCTTCACTGATTCCGAATTCTTTGCAAAATGTACAGGCTACTGCCTGGGCGCAGTTGCATCCTCTCTGGTGTAATTCTGCTGCATGTTCTGCCTTTGTACTCATATTTCTCTGATCTCCTTTTTGCTTCATTTACTTCCAATATTATTATTTCATAATCAGATTCAACACACCTGTTGACTGCAGGAACAGAATCACCATGATAACCGGCATAATATAACGCATCATCACATTATATAACTTTTTACGTTTGAATTTCTCGCCATTCAGTTCCATTTCCTCTGCAATCCATGACGGCTTCATGATCCAGCCGATCAAAATTGCTGATAACAGCGAAATAAACGGCATCATAAAGCTGTTACTGATGTAGTCCATGATATCCAGAAGCTGTCCTGTACTTCCGTTTGGAAGTGCAACTTCTACATAGAAGATGCTGTATCCAAGTGCGATCACTGCTGTTGCGATAAGGTAGATCACCGATAACACTCTGGTCGTCTTCTTACGCTCTGTGTGAAATAATTCCATACAGTTTGCAGTGATTGATTCCAGTACCGAAATGCAGGATGTCAATGCGGCAAATCCTGCCAGTACAAAGAACAGAATTCCTATCACACGTCCGACCGTTCCCATACTGTAGAATACCTTTGGCAATGATACAAACATCAGTCCCGGTCCCGCTGACATTCCATCCAAACCGGAGAATACGAATACTGCTGGGATGATCATAACACCGGCAAGGAATGCAACTCCAGTATCCATAATCTCAATCTGCGATACTGCCTTATTCAGATTTACATCTTTCTTAACATATGAGCCATATGTAATCATAATTCCCATTGATACACTCAGAGAGAAGAACAGCTGGCTCATTGCATCCAGTGTAATCTGCAGGAAGCGGCCAACCGTAATTCCTGTCAGATCCGGTTTCATATACACCTTAAGCCCCTGCAATCCGGTACGTACTGTTCCGTCATCCAGCGTAGTCTTCAATGTAAGTGAGAAAATTGCAATTCCGATTACCATAATCAGCAGAACCGGCATGATAAATTTCGAAACTCGTTCGATTCCCTCTTCTACACCGTTATATACGATCAATGCTGTCAGCAGCATAAAAATCAATCCATACCACACCGACGATGGTGAAGAAATGAATGCGGTAAAGCAGTCATCTGTTACTGCCTGCTTCCCTGAGCTTTTAAGATAAATAACAATGTATCTTAAAATCCATCCGCCGATAACCGCGTAATAGGTCATGATCAACACCGGAACCAAGAATGTGATCACTCCAAGAAATTTCCATTTTTTCTTCATTGATTCATAAGCATAGATTGCACTTTTGCCTGTCTTGCGGCCAATTGCAATATCCGTAGTCAATAACACAAATCCAACTGTCAGCACCAGTACCAGATAGATAAGCAGGAACAATCCGCCTCCATCTTTTGCCGCCAGATATGGAAAGCGCCAGAGATTTCCCACACCGACTGCGCTTCCGGCAGCTGCAAATACAAATCCAATCTGTCCGCTAAAGCTATTTTTTTGTTTCATACTCTTTTTTCCTCTCATTTTCGTTAATACTTCAATATTTTACCATTAATTCATTTAAAATAAAACAAGAAATTTTGTAATCCATCCCCCCCCTGTCACTGATCTTTCACATCTGAATATACTATAAAGCATAGAATATATTTCCCTGGGAGGATCTTATGAAAAAGTGTATCACCGCTCTTCTTCTACTTTTTACACTATCCGTCACTTCACTTTTGGCATGCACATCCGCTGATAAACCGGAATCTGCGACAGGCAAAACTTCAAAAACTTCAAAATCTATCAATGATAAAAGGACGGATCTGATTCCTGTCACACTGAATGAAGTCGCTCATTCTATCTTCTATGCACCGATGTATGTTGCAATAGAAAAGAATTATTTTGAGAAGGAAGGGATCGACCTTTCTCTCGTGACCGGTTTTGGCGCCGACAAGACCATGACTGCTGTCCTTTCCGGAACAGCCGACATCGGATTTATGGGATCAGAAGCTTCCATTTATACTTATAATGAAGGGGCTCATGATTATGTCGTGAATTTTGCACAGCTCACTCAGCGAGCCGGAAACTTCCTAGTTGCCAAAGAGGATATTAAAAATTTTAAATGGGAAGATCTGAAAGGCAGAAAAGTTATTGGCGGGCGGAAAGGCGGCATGCCTGAAATGGTATTCGAATATATCTTAAAGCAGAATCACATTGACCCAGCCTCTGATCTTACGATTGACCAGAACATTGATTTCGGTTCTACAGCTGCAGCCTTTGCTGAAGAAAAAGCAGACTATGACTTCACGGTAGAATTTGAACCAGGCGCAACCAACCTTGAAAAACAAGAAAAAGGATATGTTGTAGCTTCTCTCGGAACTGACAGCGGATATGTCCCATACACCGCATTCTCTGCAAAGAAAAGTTACATCTCCCAACATCCGGAAATCATTCAGGGATTTACCAATGCTTTGCAAAAAGGTATGAATTATGTGGCATCTCACACTCCGGAAGAAATTGCTCAGGTAATTGCGCCTCAGTTCAAAGAGACGACACCGGATACCATTACAACCATCGTATCCCGTTACTATGAACAGGACACATGGAAGAAGGATCTAATCTTCCGTCAGGAAAGTTTTGATCTTCTTCAGGATATTTTAGAAGATGCCGGAGAACTAAAAAAACGTGCTCCGTATAAGAATCTTGTAACGACAATTTATGCCGAAAAATCCGCAAAAGCAGTTAAAGATACAACGATTTCACATTAATCACAAAAATAATGTTGCAACCATTTCTTTGGTTTGCAACATTATTTTTGACTCTGTCTTCTCCTATTCTCTCTCTGTATCCAAATGCTCTTTCACATAACCACTGACTTTATCTCTCGGCATCTCCATCACCACCGCCAGTTCCCCATACAGGAACTTTTCAGCACTGGACATATATCTCTCATCGATATTAATCGTCTTTTTCCCTGCCTGGATTCTTTCTTTATTTCTCCCATAAGATGTCTTGATCAATGAAACCCATTCTCTGCACTGATTGTGTAATAACGCATTTTTGTACATTGCTTCCCGCTGCTTTTCATTCGTCACACCGATTGTATCAATCTCCGACATCTCTTTGATCAGATTCTCTGCTTCTTCTTTTGTAATTAACTGTCTGATCTGCTCCCTCTTGTTGTCAACCGGTGTATATACCGTTCCGGCTGCATCATATACCGGTTTTAACGTATAATACTCTTTATCCGAACTGCCCATATCAATCTTTCCAATATTTACCACTTCACAGACGCCCTCCTTATAATGCGCCACATAATCTCCTATTCTGAACATTTCTGCCTCCTGTTCTTAACACTTCTCTCATGGTAACTTCTGCAGACGTATGACAACGCTAAAAGGGCGCACAATCCGAAGTTATATCGAACTGCACGCCAACTTTTCTGGTATCGTATTATGAAATTTGTAAACGCGCTGACATAAACTCTTGATATAGCTATTATAACATAACTCTTGATATCAGTGTCAACCAACGTGAAATTTTTTATGCATTTCCAAAAATGAAATTTTAAATTCCACCACCACATTTGGTGGTGGAATTTACTCCCGCACAGTAAAGGTTTACTCTTTCATATAAAAATGGTAAGGTTATCTTTCTTTCTGACAGCAGTAGAAAGAAGGATATCCATGAGTAAATATATTCCAGGAAACCAGAAGCACCTTTCCCTTGAAGACCGTATCTATATCGAAAACGAACTGAACAAGGGAGAAACCTTTAAGAACATTGCCCGCTTTCTTTGCAAGGATCCAACAACCATTTCCAAAGAAGTAAGGGCTCACCGTCTATCCGACTGGTATCACAAAGGTACTTTCTATAATGCCCATAACTTTTGTATTCATCGCTTCCATTGCCGGAAAACCAATGTCTGCGGAAAAATCATTCTCTGCGATGTAAAATGCACTTCCTGCCCCACCTGTAATCAAACTTGCAAGGATTTTGTGAAGGAACAGTGCAAAAGACTGGATAAGGCGCCCTATGTCTGTAATGGCTGCACAAAAAAGATAAATCATTGCACCATCGCCCAGAAATACAGATACGATGCACGTTTTGCTGATAGAAAATACCGTGAAAAGCTTTCCGGTTCCAGAGCCGGTATAAACATGACAAAACATGAATTACGCAAAAAGGATGGCATTGTTTCTCCTTTAATCGAGCAGGGACAATCTCCATATC
The DNA here is from genome assembly GCF_025567265.1 of Dorea amylophila. Classification (NCBI taxonomy): domain Bacteria; kingdom Bacillati; phylum Bacillota; class Clostridia; order Lachnospirales; family Lachnospiraceae; genus Dorea; species Dorea amylophila. The sequence goes on from NZ_JAOQJW010000003.1 coordinate 186,025, forward strand.
AAATCATTACCAATCATCCAGAACTGGATATGTCAGTCCGTTCCTTGTACACCTATCTGGATCAAGGTCTGTTTACAGCCAGAAACATTGATTTAAAACGTAAGCCCGGCTTCAAGCCACGAAAGTGCCATAAAACACAGATTACAAACAGAACCGTCTTCGAGAAAAGGTTATTCAGTGATTTTAGTGAGCTGCAGTTATCCTCTTTTGTAGAAATGGATACGGTACACTCATCCAGAGAATCCAACAAGACGTTACTGACCTTTTTCTTCACTAAGGAAAAGCTGTTCCTTGCCTTTCTCCTGAATCGTTGTACTAAAGGCGCTGTCCGGCTTATTTTTGACCGTTTAGAAAAACGTATGGGCACCTATGAGTTCTTATCTGTCTTTGAATATATCTTGACAGACAGAGGTTCAGAATTCGGAGATCCTGTCGCTCTTGAAACAGGACTGGATGAAATTCAGCGTACCAGCATCTACTATTGTGATCCCATGCGTAGCGGACAAAAAGGAGGTCTTGAGCAGGCTCACACCATGCTTCGCATGGTGCTTCCCAAAGGAACTAGTTTTGAATTTTTGACACAATGGGATGTGAATCTAATCGTGAATCACATCAACTCCACTCCAAGGGAAAGTCTTAATGGAAGCACGCCTTATGACGCCGCATTAGAGACACTCGGAAAAGAAACCCTAAACGCATTTCAGCTTAAGCGCATTGACCCTGATTTGGTCAATCTAACGCCTAAGCTGATTCGCTTCAACCATTAACAACCACTTAGAAATCTGCTGTCGGACTGGAAATTAAACTTTCACATTTTCCTCACATGACCGGTGGAATTTAGTCTCGCACACTACCTTCCAGTGGTCCGTTTGTCATACCATCAAATCAGTTTTTTCCAAGAAGTTACTCCTATTATAACAGAAATAAGCGTTTTGAGCTTATAAAACTCTTAGAAAATCAAGAACTTTTAAATGAGTGTGGAATTTACTTCTGCACTGGAATTTACTTTTTCAAGTTAGC
>NZ_JAOQJW010000030.1:0-48540 GCF_025567265.1 Dorea amylophila
GCTTCGACTCTGTTACCTCACGGCCTTGTCTAACGCGACAGCTAGATTAATATACCACAAGGGCGTTTGAATTGTCAACGTTGTTTTTATATTTTCTTCAATTTAGACAATTCAGATAATTTAACTTCTATTCTCCCTCCTTCTATAGACATATTTACAAGAAGATTATCTCTGCAGACATGACAATTCAAAAAAATAAGACCAGGAATATTCTCCCTGATCTCATTTCCCATACAGACAAAAAGCTATATCCATATTAAATCAATTTCACTGCCATCCTCATGACCGGATTGCAATCATATATCAATTTCAGAATGGAATTGTTCTGTACCATTTCATAGATTTCTTTTCCGACAGCCGTCGTATACATTAATGTCACAATCATAAACAGGATCCACACAATGATAAGTGCAATTCCGATTCCAAGTGCACCGCCTGCTAGATGATTAAAGAAACCGATTACCGGTAGTTCTGATACAATATCCAAGGCAAACACAACCGCTCTTATAATTACCGTCACCACAATAAACGTAAGTATGAATGCTATAATATTGATCACCAGTCTGGCAACATAGGCCCCTATATATTGCGGAAATGTTTTAACGCCCAATTCATCATACATTTCTTTATTATTGTTTTTAAGCAACAGATTTTTGAATACCTCCGGTATATCTGCAGACTTAATCATTGTCTCCTGCAGACTTTCTGGTATATCTGCATTTTCTATAACATTTTCTACACTGCTGCCACTTCCACCGGTAAGACCATCTAGCACATTTGCAGAGATTCCATACTTCGCAAGATCAGAACTGTCGATCTTTCCATTTACAATATCTGAAATCGAGATTCCATACCGGTTCAACATCTCTTCACTGACACCTGCTGCCTTCAAAGCCTTCTTTACCGCTGCTTCATTCAGCCCTTGTCCGGATACAGTACCTCCTCCGGTAATTGCCGAAGTCGCCGCATCTGCCATCGTACTGACTACTTTCTGCTTTATCATATCATCCAGCGGCGTATATTTCTCTACTGCCTGAGACACATACGGCGTTGCAAAGAAAACAATCACAAACGTGACAATTGTTGCGATCAACGATACCATAATCCGGATTGCACCTCTGACCAGTCCCGTTATGATACAGATCAGAAACACGATCCCTATGGATATTTCCAGCCAATTCATATGCATACTTTCTCCTTATTTTACAAGACGGATTTTTTCCATTCCATTCGCACTCAACACAATATACTGGTTCACCCCTCCAACCGGGAATATTTCCTGTATGTTATTATCCATCCTGCCTTTGAACTTCTGTACACCATTTTTCATAAATATACTGCATGTTTTTCCGTCATACATAATCACCTGATCATCACATAATTTCACATGATTATAATCACCGGTGAATTCTTTCGACAGCACGACTTTTCCGGTCTTATTGTATAACCTGAGCTCATAACCGCCCTTTCCCTGATTCTTTAGGATCAGACCGATATATTTCTCATTATGAAATACACTTTTTATCTCCTTATCCATGGTTATCTTTACAGCTTGTTTCGGAATGTCTTTTCCGGTATAGATCACCATAGCATTGTCACCGATTGCCGTCGATGTATTCTCATCCACAAAAAATCCGGATGCCATAATTGTGTTCTTGTAGCTCTTTTTAGCAACCTGATGATCTGTCTTATCTTTTCCCGCATCTCCAAAGTTATAGTAATGTAATCTGCCCTCGATCCGGCCATCCTGCGTATAAAGATACAGCACCTGCATCAACTGACCATTTGCAGACAGAGCCACATCCACCGGATATCCGCTTCCTGCAAGTGAGGTCTTATGCTCTACCAATATGTTTCCTGCCGTATCATAACAGATTACTTTCATTGCTGTATCACTTTTTAATATTGCACTTACAATTCCCTGTTCCGATACACTGACTTTTTCAATCGGCATCGTCGTATGCACTTCACCTTTCAGGCCATCTTCCTGAAAAACCAGAATATCATTGCCTTCTTTGTCCGCAACCGCTGCCGACTTTTCTGTAATATCTATCATTGGATTCTTTATCTGATAGGATTGATTCCACTTCTCTTTTCCGGTCTGGCTCAGATACGAAATACCATCTTTACTATATTTCAATACACCGTCCGAAAACTGTACATAATTATTGTCCGATGCACTCTCACCAACATAGGTATCACTGATCCGGACCTTGGTATATGTCTGTAGATTGATCAGCAGATATATCAACACGCCCACTGCAGCCACTATCGCAATACCAACCATCATCTTTTTCTGTTTCTTTTTTTTTCTTTTCATCAACTCTTCCCGGACTTCTTTCTCCGGCATCCCATCTTCACTGTTCAGTTCATCCATAATCTCATCTATGATCTTATCCGTGGGATCTTCCGGCTCTCTCACAACATGGAGATTGCTGTTCTTCCTGCGTTCCATCCGTTGGTCATCCTTTCAACGTTTCTTCTGATACTGTGTACCCTAGTATACCACATTTCACATTTATGGGAGTAATAATTTTTGTCCTATATAGATCAGGTTGCCGTCAGACAGCCCATTCATTTTGCAGATTGCCTTCACATGAGACGTATCTCCATATAATTTCTGACTGATTCCCGCAAGTGTTTCGCCTTTCTGTACTACATAAAAATCCTGATCGGAGAGTTGTCCGTCCGATGTTTCTGATGTCGTTGTCCCTTCTGCTTTCTTTACCGTTCCAGACGCTTCTTTTGCATTGTTTTTCGCCGTTTCAGCGGTTTCGGTCCTTGTCTTTGCATCAGCCTGTCCGCCACCGACTGTTTCCGAAAGTGTTTCCAGAGAATTCTGTACCGCTTTCATTTTATCAAAATTATTAACCGTTGTGATCCCAATCACCAATACGATCAGCACAAGCACTGCACTCGTAATATAGGCAAATGCCGAACTCTGATGCTGCTCTTTATATTCCATCTTTTCTCTCACTGCACTACGAAAATTCTTTGCAGCTCGATCCTCAACCACTTCACTGGGGGTTACTCCATTCTCCTTGCGTGTATTGATCATATAGTTCTGCATCTCAGGATTCTTTTCATAATAAATGTAATGCCCTCCGATCTGCATCAGTTCACCAAATTTGTACGCATAAAATATCTCGTCCTGCTCTCTTGCGTTTTTCCACAGGAACAGACTTCCTTCCTGCCCAAATTCTCTTTCCTGTATTTTCTTCACTTCCCGGTTGCGGCTCATCGGATTGCCTTCTTCAACAATTCCCCATCCGACAATATGACTTTCCGGAAAATACTGCGCTGCTTCTTCCATCATATGTTTCATTCCATCTTGTCCGATTTCAAGTTTACCATCCTTTTCCGATAATTCTTGCATCTGTACAGCTCCTGACACAAATACAGCCTTTTCGTCTTCCAGTTCCAGCACTTCTCCCGCCAGAATCACTCCAACCGGCTGTTCTTTCGCTTTTTCTCTTAATTGGTTCAGATATGTATCTACATAATCTTCTACATATATCTTTGGATTGTCACTTACATTTCCTATCTGTCTTACGTTTTTTGGAAGTTGTCTTTCCATGACACAATCACCTCGTCTTATATATTTTTGCCTATGATATCATACAAAATATGCGTATTTTATCAGTTAATGGGACCTGTCCATGGAATTTTCCGATACAATTTTTTATTTCCCGACACACTTCCGGGATTTCAGGCAGCTTTTCTTTCAAATTTTGGTACATAAAAAGAGATTCCCGAATAAATCATTCAGGAATCCCTATCTTATTATATTCTGTTCTTATGATATGACTATAATATTTCCACAGTCCCGGTATCCTTCCGGCATCTGATCTGTAACGATTTTTGCGCCTGCAAACGGAGCAAACGTTACAGAACTCACCTCACCGAACTTAGACTCGTCACATAATACATATTTTTCCTGGCACTGTTCCATCGCAATCTTTTTGACCATTGCTTCACTCGCATCCGGTGTCGTGAACCCTGTTTTCTTAGTCACACCATTGGTACCAAAGAATCCCTTGGTAAAATGATACTTTCTAATCGTCTCCATTGCCTCACTTCCGACAACCGCTTCCGTGGAACTTTTCAGTTCTCCTCCAACCAGTCGTACTTTCACCCCGGACTTTGCCAATTGCTGAGCATGCACTACCGCATTCGTCACAACAGTTACATCTTTATCCCGCAGAAATTCCAGCATATATCCGGTTGTGGTTCCTGCATCAAGATATATATATTCACCTTGTCCGATCAATCTTGCGGCATATTCTGCAATCTGCCGTTTTTCCGATACATGAACGGTTATTTTCTGAGCCACTGTCGGCTCCTGCGGTGTTACCACGTGATCTAATGCGACCGCACCTCCGAACACTTTCACCAGTTTTCCCGCATTATGAAGTGCTGTGATATCTCTGCGCACGGTCGATTCCGATGTATCCAGAAGTTCTTTAACTTCTGTCACGGTAATACTGCCTTCTTTTTCAAGAAGCTTCAATATCTGTTCATAACGCTGTTCTGTAAGCATATGTCCTCCTACAGGTTCTCCTGCATGAATTTGCTTACTGCTTCGCAAGCTGCTTCTTCATCAGCACCTTCAAATGTAAATGTTACTTCATGGTCTTTCTTAGCACCAAGTCCCATAAGGCCGAAGATCTTCTTGCAGTCAGCTTTCTTTCCTTCTTTTTCGATCATCACTGATGATTCGAAAGATTTTGCAAGTTTCACCAGTTCTCCTGCCGGACGAGCGTGGATTCCTTCGTTATCTGTGATTACATACTTAAATTCTTTCATTCTTCATACCTCCATAGAATATTACATTTGGTGATTTTCATTCTATTCATTTTTTACAGGTCTGTCAACATCTCTGCGGACAAACCTGTATTTTACTATTATTTTTATATAATTTTCTTTTTGAGTACTCCGAGTAATACCGCTGAAATTACAGTTCCTGCTACCAGTGCCACCAGATACATGATTGCATTTCCCACTACAGGGAATACGAAGATTCCACCGTGCGGTGCCATCAGTGTACATCCAAATGCCATAGACAGTGCTCCGGCTGCCGCAGAACCGACAATGCAGGCCGGCAGTACGTGAAGCGGATCTGCTGCCGCATATGGAATCGCTCCTTCGGTAATAAATGCGAGTCCCATAATGAAGTTTGTCGGTCCTGCTTCTCTTTCTGATTTTGTAAATTTGTCTTTAAATAATAATGTTGCAAGTGCAATTGCACATGGAGGGGTCATTCCTCCGATCATAACAGCTGCCATGATATCATAATTTCCTGCTGCGATTGCGGCTGTACCGAACACATATGCCGCCTTATTGAACGGGCCTCCCATATCAATCGCCATCATTCCGCCAAGGATCAGACCAAGCACAAGCTTGCTTGAGCCACCCATTCCGGTCAGTCCGTTGTTCAGTGCAGTATTGATCGCTCCCATGACCGGCTCAATCGCAAAGTTCATAAGAAGGCCGATTCCAAGAATTCCGGCTACCGGATAGATCAGAACCGGTGCAATCTTTTCCAGTGCATCCGGAAGCTTGTCACACAGTTTTCTAAGAAGAAGAATCAGATATCCGGACACAAAACCAGCTACCAGCGCTCCGAGGAATCCGGATTTTCCGTTTGCTGCGATAACTCCGCCTACAAATCCAACCGCAAGTGCCGGTCTGTCTCCGATTGCTTCACCTATATATCCCGCAAGTACCGGAAGCATCAATCCAAATGCAAGTCCGCCGATCGTCTTAAGCTGCGCCGCTACCGGTGTAATAGTACCAAAGTTAGCTCTATCTGCTTTTGCCAATGCATTCATATCTACGCAAAGTCCGTCGATCAAAAATGCCAGTGCGATCAGAATACCACCGCCGACTACGAACGGAAGCATATGGGATACACCATTCATCAACTGTGTGTAAATCTGATGTCCGACGCTGCCGGATGATCTTCCACCTTTACTTTCCTGCACTTCTGCTCCATTTGCCGCATGATATACCGGAACGTCCCCGCTGATCACACGGTCAACCAGTTCACCTGCTTTACTGATACCATCAGACACCTGGCAGACAATGACTTTCTTTCCGTCAAAACGATCCATCGGAACCTGTGCATCTGCAGCTACGATAATTCCATCTGCTTCTTCGATTTCTTTTGAAGTCAGTACATTTTTCGCTCCGCCGGAACCTCTTGTCTCCACTTTTACTGCACAATCTTTTGCTTTTGCAGCTTTTTCAATTCCTTCAGCCGCCATATACGTATGTGCAATTCCGGTCGGGCAGGATGTGACTGCAAGAATCTTAACCTTTCCTCTGGTCTCTTCTTCTGCTGCCGTTCCTTCTCCCGCAAGTCTTTCATCAATTCCTGCTTCTTTTTCATCGGCATCATTGATGATACCCATAAATTCTTCTACTGTCTCCGCATTTCTCAAAGCCTCTGTAAATTCTTCATTCATCAGAAGAACAGATAACTTACTCAATACATCCAGATGGATATTGTCTTCTGTATTCGGTGCTGCGATCAGGAACATCAGTGTAACAGGCTCCCCATCCAGCGAATTAAAATCCACACCATCCTTAACTACCATTGCTGCCAGTCCCGGTTTTGTTACCGCATCGCATTTTCCATGCGGAATGGCGATTCCTTCTCCGATTCCTGTCGTACTTTCTTCTTCTCTTGCATATACCTGCTTTCTATATGCTTCTTTATCATTGATCTTTTCGCTCTTTACCATGAGATCAACGATCTGGTCGAGTGCTTCGTTTTTGCTCTTTGGCGATGCATTCAAAAGAATACTTCTTGCATCCAGCAAATCTGTGATTCTCATATAATTTTCCCTCCTGTTGATAAATCGTTTTCTTTGTAACACTTTTCTCTTTTATGCCTTACACCAGCTGTTTATATACTTCTTCTACTTCCGGTCTGGTTGCCAGATATTCGGAAAATGCACTTGCGCTTCCTGTTGCGACTCCCATACGGAAAGCATGCTCATAATCCTGCTTTTCCATCCAGCCTGTCATGAAACCTGCCACCATGGAATCTCCGGCTCCTACACCATTGACCAATGTTCCTTTCGGCGCCGGCGAACTATATACTTCTCCATTTTCCGCAATCAGCACCGCACCTTCTCCCGCCATCGAGATCAGCACATTTCTGGCTCCTTTTTCCTGAAGCTTTCTTCCATAAGGAATGACGTCCTCTCTCGTCTTAAGTGTCACTTCGAAGATCTCACCAAGCTCATGATTATTTGGTTTTATCAGAAACGGACGATACTCCAGTACATTCATAAGAAGATCTCTTGTTGCATCCACAACGATCATGATGCCTTTATCTTTCAACTCTTTCATGATTCTGCTATAGATATCGTCTGGCATAGATGCCGGGATACTTCCTGCAAGGAATAAGACATCGCCTTCTTTCATCGTATTCAGACGCTTCATCAATTCTTCTACTTTCTCTTTCGGAATCTTTGGACCACTTCCATTAATTTCTGTTCCGTCAATGGATTTCAGTTTCAAATTGATTCTTGATATTCCTTCTTCAATCTGAATGAAATCAGATGCTACACCTTCTTCTTCCAATCGTCTTGCAATTTCTTTTCCCGTAAATCCGGCCATAAATCCAAGTGCCGTACTTTGGATTCCAAGATTCTTAAGCACGATAGAAACATTAATCCCTTTTCCACCCGGAAGCATGAGTTCTGAGCTTGTACGGTTTGTAAGTCCGAGTTTAAAATCGTCCACTGAAACGATGTAATCCAACGATGGATTAAACGTAACTGTATAAATCATATTTCTTACTCCTTTCAACTTGTTGAGTTCATTATATCGTCAAATTCAGTCATTTTCAATCACATTAGTTCACAAATATTTTGACTGTTTTTGGTTGATTTTGCACAAACAAAGAGCGAATCTGACCGTTTTTAATTGCTTACCGCAAAAAAGCTGCCGCCCAACGAAATCTCTTTCGTTAAAGCGACAGCCTCTGACTATCCGTTCTATATTATTATTTTACGAATGCTTTTACTTTTGCATAAATGCTGTCTGCGTCAAGACCGTATTTCTTAATCAGTTCTACAGCCGGACCAGACTCACCAAATGTATCATTTACACCAATCTTCATTACTTTAGCCGGTGCTTTCTCTGCAACTACATCACATACAGCACTTCCAAGTCCGCCGATAACAGAGTGTTCTTCAACTGTTACGATCTTTCCTGTCTTAGCTGCTGCTGCAACAACCGCTGCTTCATCCAACGGTTTGATCGTGTGCATATTGATCACTTCTGCACTGATTCCGTCTGCTGCGAGCTTCTCTGCTGCTGCGAGGGATTCAGATACCTCAAGACCTGTTGCGATGATTGTTACATCAGTACCTTCACGAAGTGTGATGGCTTTACCAATCTCGAATTTGTATTCTGCATTATCATTGATAACCGGAACTGCAAGTCTTCCGAAACGGAGATATACAGGACCTACGTGCTCATAAGCTGCTTTTACAGCTGCTTTTGCTTCTACATCATCGGAAGGATTGATCACGATCATTCCAGGAATTGTTCTCATAAGAGCAATATCTTCGTTACACTGATGTGTAGCACCGTCTTCTCCAACAGAGATTCCGGCATGTGTAGCACCGATCTTAACGTTTAATTTTGGATATCCGACTGAGTTGCGAACCTGCTCAAATGCACGTCCTGCTGCAAACATAGCAAATGAACTTGCAAACGGAACTTTTCCTGTGGCAGCGATACCTGCTGCAACTCCGATCATGTTACACTCAGCGATTCCACAGTCAATGTGACGTTCCGGGAAAGCTTTTTTGAACATTCCCGTCTTGGTAGCTTCTGCAAGGTCAGCGTCTAACACTACCAGATCTTCATGTTCTTTTCCTAATTCTACCAAAGCATTACCGTAGCTTTCTCTTGTTGCTATTTTCTTTACTTCTGACATAATGCTTCACCTGCTTTCTCTAATTCTTCCATTGCCTGTGCATACTGCTCATCATTAGGAGCTTTTCCATGCCATCCGGCCTGGTCTTCCATGAAGGAAACTCCTTTTCCTTTGATTGTCTTTGCAATAATTGCAGTCGGCATTCCCTTTGTCTTGCGAGCCTCTTTGAAAGCTGCTTCGATCTGGTCAAAGTCATTTCCATCAATATTGATCACATGGAAGTTAAATGCCTCGAATTTCTTATCGATCGGATATGGAGAGTTAACGTCTGTAATCTTTCCATCGATCTGAAGGTTGTTATTGTCAACGATCACTACCAGGTTGTCCAGCTTTCTGTGTCCTGCTAACATAGAAGCTTCCCATACCTGTCCTTCCTGGATCTCACCGTCTCCGAGAAGTGTGTATACTCTGTAATCATCATCTGAAAGCTTAGCTGAAATAGCCATTCCTACTGCAGCTGAGATGCCCTGTCCAAGAGATCCACTTGACATATCAACACCTGGGATGTGTTTCATATCCGGATGTCCCTGAAGGTATGATCCAACTTTACGAAGAGTTGTCAGATCTTCAACCGGGAAGAATCCTCTGTGTGCCAGTGTTGAATAATATCCTGGTGCTGTGTGTCCTTTTGATAATACAAAACGGTCACGGTCTGCTTTCTTAGGATCCTTAGGATCAATATTCATCTCTTCAAAATACAGATATGTATAAATGTCTGCTGCTGACAGTGATCCACCCGGATGTCCGGATTTTGCACTGTGAACTGCAGTAACGATGCCCTTGCGGACTTCGTTGGCTGTCTTCATAAGCTCTAATTTGTTCATGTTGTTCCTCCTGAATCATTTATATGATAGCTTTACTTATTCTTATTCTCCGAATACTGCTTTATAATCAGCCTGGAATTTCTCGATTCCTGCATCTGTTAATGGATGATGTGTCATCTGCTCGATTACTTTGTAAGGTACAGTTGCGATATCAGCACCTGCCAATGCACAGTCTGTTACGTGGATTGGGTTACGTACGCTTGCTGCGATGATCTCTGTATCGATTCCTGCAACTTCGAAGATCTGTGCGATCTCTGAGATTAAGTCTACTCCTCTTGTAGAGATATCGTCCAGACGTCCAAGGAATGGTGATACATATGTAGCGCCGGCTCTTGCTGCAAGAAGTGCCTGGTTCGCATTGAAGATCAGTGTTACGTTTGTCTTGATTCCTTCAGCTGTAAGAACTTTTACTGCTTTTAATCCTTCTACTGTCATAGGGATCTTAACTACCATGTTAGGATGGATCTTAGCGATCTCTCTTCCTTCAGCGATCATGCCTTCAGCATCTGTTGTTGTTGCCTTTACTTCTCCACTGATTGGTCCGTCTACGATAGAAGCGATCTCAGCAATAACTTCTTCGAATACTTTACCTTCTTTTGCGATCAGAGATGGGTTTGTTGTTACTCCACAGATAACTCCCATGTCATTTGCTTTCTTAATATCTTCTACGTTCGCTGTGTCAATGAAAAATTTCATGTTATTCTTCCTCCTTAAAACCGGTGAAATCTGTTCACCATTCCCTTGTTATCGTTTGATATAAATTATACTCTATTCATGGAACTCCGGTCAATAGCCATGATTTTTTATTAATAATTTTCTTTATTAATATTTTCAAATTATTAATTGAACTTTTTTAAAATTTTTGATGGAAATGTTAACATTATTTTTGATTTTTTCTTTTTATTATCGATTTTCACGCATTTATAAGGGGCATTAACATCTAACATGTATTTTCAGTTTGTAAAATTGAATAATTATTAATAATAATTTTCGCAAAAGAATTAATTTTTCTTTTTTCGTGCATTTTTTGCATACGTTGTTGTTCCACGGACGATCAGCTGCGGTTCATATTCCACATGATAGGTACTGATCGGTGCTGTTTCCATATTCGCTGAATGATGTGATGCTATCTTCTTCATTATAATATCACATGCATCCCTTCCTTTAAAAGTCACAAAATGCTCGATCGTCGTCAGATTCATGTTATGCATTCTGGCAAACAGTGTGTTATCACATCCCATCACGGACACATCGGCCGGCACTTTTATCTTTGCCTCATGAAGTGCATCCATGACTCCAAATGCAATCATGTCATTTAATCCGACAATTGCTGTCACATCTGTCGTTTCATTCAACAACTCTTTCGTCAGTTCATATCCGATCTTATATTCGGAATCAATATGTGCCACATCAAGATCAATCTCTTCTTTTGCCGCCTTGATGATCACCTGGTCTCGCAGACCGGCTTTTTCATACTCTTTCAGGAAACCTTCCACCCGTTTTGAACGTTGTTTCTGTCTTGCTGTCAATGGCGGTGCTATATATGCAACCTTTCTGTGACCTAATTCCAGCAGATGCTTCGCCATCACTCTTCCAAGTTTTGAATTATCAAGTTCCACTGCATCTACATTCATCTTTTCATTCTGGTTATTTACGATCGCAACCGGTATCTGTTCTGCAATCTCTCCCACCAGATCCATAAAGCAATGGCTCGGATTACAGGTGTAGATAATCCCCAGCGGCCGTAACTGCCACATCATTTTCAGATAGCGTTCTTCCATCCGGAGATCTCTCTGTGTATTACATACAAAAAGACCAAATCCTTTTTCTTTTGCATGCGCCTCGATTCCCTGCAGCAGCATAACATAATACGGATTCGTCAGATTGGGGCAAAATACAACCAGAAGTTTCTCTCTTTTTGTCCCCTTCCTCGTTTTCCGTTTCGGCGGGACGTATCCCAGCTCTTTTGCAGCATTTTCTACTTTTTCCACAGTTTCTTTGGCAAATGACACATCATATTTTTTGTTCAGGATCATAGAAACCGTAGATTGTGATACTCCGGCAGCATGGGCAATATCTGTTGATGTAACCTTTTTCTTCATTCTCTCACCTCTGGCTGGGACAAACGCTCTACAGTTCTGTCCTTCCTTCAAGCGCCCGGAGAAGCGTCACTTCATCGATATACTCCAGATCTCCTCCGACCGGAACACCGCTTGCAATTCTGCTTACTTTAATTCCCGTCGGTTTGATCAGCTTACTGATATACATCGCTGTAGTCTCACCTTCCAGACTCGAATTCGTTGCAATGATCACTTCTTTTACATCTCCCTGCAGACGCCCGATCAGTTCCTTTAATTTGATATCTTCCGGACCTATCCCAAGCATCGGAGAGATTGCACCATGAAGCACATGATACACACCATTATATTTCCCTGTCTTTTCATATGCCGCAAGATCTCTTGTATTCTCAACCACCATGATCGTCTGATGATCACGGTTACTGTTACTGCAGATCGGGCACAGTTCCTGATCGGTAAGTGTATAACATTCTTTGCAATATTTTATATTCTCTCTGGCTTCCACCATCGTAGAAGCCAGTCTTTTTACATCATCAACCGGCATATGGATCAGATGGAACGCAAGTCTTGCCGCAGATTTTGCTCCGATTCCCGGAAGGCATGACAGTTCCTCAATCAATTTGCTCATCTGATTACTGTAATAATCCATAATTTTTTAACTCCCTGTAAGAATCATTCTTTCCGGATCTTCTCTTAGAATAATCCCGGCATTCCGCCGCCCATGCCGCCGGTGAACTTAGACATTGCAGAAGTTGTCTCTGCGTCTACTTTCTCCAGTGCTTCATTGACTGCTGCCACAAGCAGATCTTCCAGCATCTCTACATCATCCGGATCTACTACTTCTTCATCCAGTTTTACTTTTAATATCTTCTTGCTTCCGGATACAGTTACTTCAACAGCACCGCCGCCTGCAGTTGCACTGAATTCTTTTGTCTCCATTTCCTTTGCCTGTTCTTCCATCTGACGCTGCATCTTCTGTGCCTGTTTCATCAGATTTGCCATATTTCCCGGCATCCCGCCTCCTGGGAATCCTCCTCTTTTTGCCATGATAATATCCTCCTATTCGTCTTCTACAGTAATTTCCATATTGATCAGGTTCTCCAGATCCACAAAGTGATCCTCGAATCTGCGTCCTGCCTCCATCTGGCGGACGTCTATCTCTACTTTTTTACCGATCTTCTGCTCGATCAACGACTGGATCTCTTCTTTGTGATCCGGCGTCGCAACTGCACTGGCACTCAGTTCATCCGGCAGCACGATCAGAAGCCGGTTGCCTTCTCCGGCACTTAATCTCGCTTTTTTCAGATATGTGCGGAGCATCGGGGAAGCCTCATTGATGATCATCCGGAAATCTTTTGCCACCGCTTTCACGTCTTCATTTAATGCCTGCGGAAGTTCCGGTTTCGGCTTCGGTGCCGCTGCTTCTTTTGCATCGGATGCATACACAACACGCTCCCTGACCGGTGCTTCCCACGCTCCGTCCTCCAGCTGTTTTTCAATCGCACGGATGCGGTCCAGCAGGGCGTCCTTATTCTGATCCATTGCCGGACGGCATAATTTGATCAGGGTTACTTCCAGCAGAACCCTCTTCTGTGTCGCATATTTCAACTGATTCGTCAGATCCGAAAAAATGCGGATGTAGCGGATCAGTGTATCACTGTCAATCATCTGTGCTTCTTCTTTTAACAGTGCCAGATTCTCCGATGATACATCCAGTACATCTTCCATATCATCCGAGCTCTTCACCAGAAGCAGATTCCTCAGATACCATGTGAAATCTGCCGCCAGCTGAGACAATTCTCTTCCCTGCATTACCAGCTCATCTACCGTCTCGATCACCTGATGTACATCCATCGCAAGCAGCTGTCTTAACAGCCGGCTGAATACTTCCGTATCCACCGCTCCCAGCACTTCCAGTACATGATCATATGTCAGTGTCTCATTCATATAGAATGCCGCACACTGATCCAGAAGGCTCAGTGAATCCCTCATAGAGCCATCCGCCATCTTTGCGATATAGCGGACCGCCTTATCTTCCACATCCCATCCTTCTTTATCGATCAGTTCACGCAATCTCGCTGCGATCGTCTCAATGGAAATTCTTTTAAAATCATATCGCTGGCATCGGCTCAAGATCGTAATCGGAATCTTGTGTGCCTCCGTTGTCGCAAGAATAAATATAACATATTCCGGAGGTTCTTCCAATGTTTTTAACAATGCATTGAATGCGCCGATCGACAGCATATGCACCTCATCAATAATATATACTTTATATTTCCCTTCTGTCGGGCGATATGTGACCTCTTCACGGATCTCACGGATGTTATCCACACCATTATTAGATGCCGCATCAATCTCGATCACATTCATCGATGTACCAGCTGCGATCGACCGGCACATTGCACACTCCCCGCACGGGCTTCCATCTACCGGATGTTCGCAGTTGACTGCTTTCGCAAATATCTTCGCAACGGTTGTCTTTCCGGTTCCTCTGGTCCCGCAGAACAAATATGCATGTCCGATACGATCTGCATTAATCTGGTTCTTCAATGTCCGGACGATCGCATCCTGTCCTTTTACATCTTCGAATTCATCCGGACGAAACTTACGGTATAATGCCGTATATGACATTCTTTACACTCCTTGTCTAAATGGAGATCCTGCTCAGTCTCCGCATCTATTCATCACCGAAGCTGATACCAATGGTCTTTGCCTCGTCAATGATCGATGCTTTTGGATCTACATATTTTAGTTTTCCGGCAACTTCTGACAATGGCACGCGGATAATCTCCTGATTTCTGGTCCCTACCATACATCCGAAATCACCTTCCAAAATTGCTCTCGAAGCTTCTGCACCAAGTCTTGTTGCAAGTACACGGTCATATGCACACGGAGAGCCGCCTCTTTGTGTATGTCCGGGAACTGTGATCCTTACTTCTTTATCTGTCTTTTCCTGAATCTTCTCGGCAAGTTCATATGCAACAGAAGGATATTTCTTCTTTGCTTTTTTCTCTTTTAATTCTTTCTTTGAGAGTGCTGCATCTTCTTTTGAAATTGCACCTTCGGCAACAGCAATAATTGTAAATCTCTTCCCTGCTTTGCCGCGTTTTTCAATTGCGTTAACCACTGAATTGATATCGTATGGCATCTCCGGAAGAAGAATAATATCGGCACCACCGGCAATTCCTGCATGAAGTGTGACCCATCCTACTTTATGTCCCATTACTTCCACGATAAATACACGGCTGTGAGATGTCGCTGTTGTATGGATCTTATCAATCGTATCTGTTGCAATATCTACTGCACTCTGGAACCCGAACGTCATATCTGTTCCCCAGAGATCATTATCGATCGTCTTCGGGAGTGTTACCACATTAAGTCCTTCTTCTCTCAGCATATTGGCTGATTTGTGTGTTCCATTCCCTCCCAGAATTACCAGGCAGTCCAGATTCAACTTGTGATATGTGTGTTTCATCGCCTCTACTTTGTCAATTCCGTCCTTATCCGGTACTCTCATCAACTTAAACGGCTGTCTGGATGTTCCCAGGATTGTTCCGCCAAGTGTCAGGATTCCCGAAAAATCTTTTGACGTAAGCATCTTAAAATTCGAATAGATCAAACCCTTATATCCATCCTGAAATCCATAAATCTCTACATCATCCCTTTTTGAAACAAGCCCCTTTACGACGCCTCTCATTGCTGCATTCAGTGCCTGGCAGTCGCCGCCACTTGTAAGCATTCCAATTCTTAACATATATCTGCTCCTTTCTATATTGCCTGTGTATTCGTTTATTCTGCACCATATAGAATTTCCGGTTTAGAAAAGTCCTACCTATGAGCTTACCCACTTTCTGTATACAATACCAGTAAAATTATAACTTATTTTTATGGCCGAGACAATACGAGACAGATGTTTTTTCATCCGGCTCACTCCTGCTGACAAAAATTCCCCTGTCTCTTTTTCCAAAACGTGTTATAATACATGTGGAAAATTTGTGTAGAAAGCAGGTAGTATTGTGGATAAATTAGATATTAAATTATGGACACTTGCGTCCAAAGGTCAGATCGTTCCTGACCGTTCATTACTGAAAACACCAGAACAGATTGAAATGATTAAAAAAAGTGCAGCGTTGAACACCGCAGTTCTCGATCATGTAGCTGCTCATATTCACGCAGGAATGAGCACTGCCGAGATCGATAAACTGGTGTATGATTTTACAACAGAGCATGGCGGGATTCCTGCGCCTCTGAATTATGAAGGATTTCCGAAAAGCGTGTGCACTTCTATCAACAACGTTATCTGCCACGGCATCCCAAGTGAACACGAGATCCTGATCGATGGCGATATCATCAATGTTGATGTATCTACTATCTTAAACGGCTATTTTTCCGATGCATCCCGTATGTTCACGATCGGTGAGGTATCTCCGGAAGCAGAACGCATCGTCCGTGTCACAAAAGAGTGCGTGGAACTCGGCCTCAAAGCCGCAAAACCATGGGGACATCTCGGAGACATTGCTTATGCGATCAATTCCCACGCACAGGAAAACGGATATTCTGTCGTAGAAGAGATCGGCGGTCATGGAATCGGTCTGGAATTCCATGAGGAACCATTTGTAAGTTATGTTACTCCAAAGGGCAGCGAGATGGTTCTGGTCCCAGGTATGATGTTCACGATTGAACCAATGATCAATCAGGGATCTCCGGAATTCTATGTAGATGAAGACAACGGCTGGACCGTTTATACAGATGATGACGGTCTTTCTGCCCAGATTGAATATATGGTTCTTATCAAAGAAGACGGAGTAGAAGTTCTTACAAAATAACACAGAGAACCTGCCGCAGGCAACTCCATTTTTTGCGGTAGTGTAAATTATTCTGTGTAAACCTCTCAGATTGATGATAAAATCGTAGGTTTATAGAATACTAAAATATAATGTGATGGGCTGAATGGCATCTCTTGCTGTTCAGCCCGTTGTCTATTTAGTAGCATGGATTTTATTGCATGTCAAGGGCACCCGATAAAATCGGGTGTTTATTTACCCTTGATATGTAATTGGATCTATGCTTAGTCGATATCCACCGGCTGGATCCGATCCCCAAAATAGATGCATAACTGATCCAGTGTCAGACCCCAGTCCCAAGCCTTTCCGGTCCATTTTTCTGTGACATCCATCATTGCCAGATAGAGTATCTTGAAAAGAGCATCATCCGTCGGAAAAATAGTCTTGGATTTCGTAACCTTGCGTAGCTGGCGATTAAAATTTTCGATGGAATTTGTAGTATATATTAATTTACGTATCTCAGATGGATATTTAAAATATGTGGATAATTGTGTCCAGTTATTTCTCCAGGATCCAATGGAAGCAGGGTACTTTTTACCCCATTTTTCTTCCAGATCATCCAGGGCTGTGAGTGCAAGATCCTCTGTATCTGCTTTGTAAACCAGCTTTAAATCTGCCATAAATGGTCTTAGATCTTTGTAAGAAATAAACTTTGTTGAATAACGGATCTGATGTACAATACACCTCTGGATCTCTGCCTGCGGGAATACTGCATGAATCGCATCCCCGAATCCGGTCAATCCATCCACAGATACGATCATGATATCCTCTACACCTCGGTTTTTTATCTCGTTGAGGACGGACAACCAGTATTTTGCACTTTCATTTCCTCCTACCCACATGCCGAGGACCTCACGTTTTCCGTTCAGTTTAACACCTATAGCAACGTAAACTGCCTTTTTTACCGTTCGATTGTCCTCCCGAACATGGAAATGTACCGCATCCATAAAAACAATGGCATATTTTCTTTCCAGCGGCCGGTTTTGCCATTCTTTTGCGATAGGAAGGATTCGATCTGTCATATGTGATATCATTTCTGCGGATGCATCCACACCGTAAACATCTTTGAGATGAGCGGAGATATCTCTTGTCGTCATTCCTTTTGCATACATAGAAAGTACCTGATCTTCAATGTTTGAGATATCTGTCTGATTCTTTTTCACAATCTGCGGTTCAAAATCTCCCTTTCGATCTCGTGGTATATCCAGATCGATCGTTCCCATTGAAGAGGTAACAGTTTTAGGACTATAACCATTACGGCTATCGTCTGTCTCTTTGTTCTTGTAGTCATACTTGGAATATCCAAGGTGATCATCCATTTCAGCTTCTAACATACCTTGCAGCGTTTCGCCTAACAGGTCTTTCAGCATGTCCTGGATATCCTGAGCATCCTTTGGTTGATAGTGTTCCAACAAGCTGTTGATGAACGCTTTGCGTTCTGGATCCATTTTTCTTCTTCGTGCCATAAAAAAATCCTCCTGAATTGATATTTATTTTAACATCAATCCAAGAGGATATATAGCTCTTTTAGAGTTTACACAGAATTAATTACAGTCTCTTTTTTGCATACTCAGATATTAAAAAAGATTACCGGAAAGGACAGTTCCTTTTCCGGTAATCTTTTTTATCTCCACTCTACAGGATATACAGCCAGTCATGCTCCTCTTCATTCCGCATTCCCAGCACCAATGCCGAATGCGGTCCCATATTTGCAACCACTTCACCATCTTCCACCAGATATTCCTCATACTCTGTTGTATATCCGTCTTTGTAAGAATACAGCAGACGTTTCATACGACATTTCGCCGGAATCTCAGCCTCCCATACAGGAACTTTCACTTCCGTACGTTCGCTGCGGTTATTGATCACAATGACGATCCGGTCATTGCCTTTGAACCTTGCATAAGACAGGACATTCTCTTCTCCGCCAAGAATCTTCAGAGAACCGGTTCTAAGTGCCGGATGCTCTTTGTGGATGCGGATCGCTTCTTTGTGAAACGCAATCAGTTCATGGTCTTCACGTCCCCACGGATAGGTCCTTCTGTTATCCGGATCCGTGAATCCACAGACGCCCGCCTCATCACCATAATATATGGTCGGTGCTCCGACCCATGTCATCTGCATGACGACCGCTTCACGCATAACCGCTTTATTTACATATTCATTTGCAGCTTCCGGTCCCAGATGTTCTACACGGCCAACCATGTGGTTCGTTCTCGTAAGGAATCTCGAATGATCATGGTTCGAAAGTTCGTTCATCGCTACCTGCAGTGAAGGGGTCAGCATATTCGACATATGGTGTGCTATCGACCCGATAAAGTTATCGATGTTACCGAGAAGTTCTTCTCTGGCCTCATCACTGTGCTTTTCCATTCCTGTCAGAAACCATGTGATCGGCTCCATGAATGCATCATAGTTCATGACGGTATCCCACTCGTCACCTTTAAGCCAGTCGCTCGGATCTCCGTAATGTTCCGCAAGGATCAGTGCACTCGGATTCGCATCTTTCACGGCTCTTCTGAATTTCTTCCAGAAATCATGGTTATATTCATTGCTGCGTCCCAGATCTGCTGCCACATCCAGACGCCATCCATCTACATTATACGGCGGTGATACCCATTTCCGCCCGATATATAAGATATAATTTTCCAGCTTTACAGAATCTTCATAATTCAGTTTCGGCAAAGTATCATGTCCCCACCAGCCATCATAATTACCATTATACGGCCAGTTCTCCGGTCCTTCTTTGAAGAAACGGAAGTAGCTTCTGTACGGACTGTCTGCCGATATATAAGCACCCGGTTCATAATCTTTTTCGCCTTCGTATATTCTCTCACGGTCCATCCACTTATTGAAAGAACCGCAATGGTTGAACACGCCGTCCAGAATCACTTTCATACCACGACGGTGTAATTCTTCTACCAGCTTAATGAACAACTCATTACTTGCTTCCAGGTTCTTAAGACCTGTCGTGCGTTTTTTATACTTCGTTGCCTGACTGTTGTCCGTCACACCATCCGGAAGCACCTCACCTCCGTCATCTACGATCTTCCCATAATGCGGATCAATATAATCATAATCCTGGATATCGTATTTATGGTTCGACGGTGACACAAATAATGGATTAAAATATACAACTTCTACACCCAGCTCCTGCAGATAATCAAGTTTATCCATGACTCCCTGCAGATCCCCGCCGTAGAATTCTCTTACACCCATGTTCGCCGGATATTTATCCCAGTTCGTTACTCTCCGGGAATAATCTCCGATATAGTAATACTCGTTCGTCTCTACATCATTTGACTTATCTCCGTTATAAAAGCGGTCTGTAAATATCTGATACATAACCGCTCCCTTTGCCCAGTCCGGTGTGGAAAATCCGGGTACTACAACAAAGTTATAATACTCCAGGATCTCGCGAGAGATTCCACATCGTCCATAATAATATTTTTCTGTTCCTGACTGCACTTCGAAACAATATCTGAAAGGCTCTGCCCCCAGACGCACTTCAAACGTATAATAATCAAATTCTCCCTGTGTGCACTCTTTTTCCATTACATATGTGTCAGCCGATGTCACAAGCCCTACTCTGTCTGCATCATCCTTCGCCGTACGGAACCGGAACGTTACCAGTTCATTCTCCTTCGGTTCAGGGGGATATACATACCCTTCTGTTCCATCGCAAAATAAAGCCGCCTTATTCATATAACTAACACCTCTCTCATTTTTTGTTTCCGGAAAGGAAAACTCTTCCTCCTAGTCCTCCGATACATCTTCCGGGAACAGCGCTTCAAATTCTTCCCGAGAAATCTTTTCTTTTTCCAGCAGAAGGTCTGCGCATGTATGCAGAACATCGTCATATTTTCTAATGATATGTCTTGCTCTGTCATAACATTCATCAATAATTCTCTTTACTTCCTGGTCGATCACAGTAGCCACACCCTCTCCGTAGCCTCTTGCTGTATGCGCCAGATCACGTCCGATGAACACCTCATTGTTGTCATCATCATAGTTGATCAGCCCGACTGCTTCCGACATACCGAACTTTGTAACCATGGATTTTGCCAGACCGGTTGCCTGTTTGATATCCTGGGATGCACCGGTTGTGATATCATCAAATACTTCTTCTTCGGCTACACGTCCGCCGAGTGATACCGTAATATCCTGAAGCATCTTTCCTTTTGTATTAAACATCTCATCCTTTTCCGGAAGCGGCATCGTATATCCTCCCGCACTTCCTGTCGGGATGATCGAGACACTGTATACAGGTCCCACATCCGGGAGTACATGGAACAGGATTGCATGCCCTGCTTCATGAAATGCTGTGATTCTCTTCTCTTTTTCGGAAATGACACGGCTCTTCTTCTCTGCACCGATTCCGACTTTTACAAATGCTTTCTTAATATCATCCTGTTTTAAGAATACTCTGTTATCCTTCGCTGCAAGAATTGCTGCCTCGTTCAGAAGATTTTCCAGATCTGCACCTGTAAATCCTGCTGTTGTCTGCGCGATCTGCTGCAGATTGATCTCCTCACTCAGTGGTTTGCCTTTCGCATGAACCTTAAGGATCTCCTCACGCCCTTTGATATCAGGTCTTCCAACCATAACCTTGCGGTCGAATCGTCCCGGACGAAGGATTGCCGGATCAAGGATGTCTACTCGGTTGGTTGCAGCCATCACGATGATACCTTCATTGACACCAAAACCATCCATCTCTACAAGTAACTGGTTCAGTGTCTGCTCACGCTCGTCATGTCCGCCGCCCATTCCGGTTCCACGGCGTCTTGCAACTGCATCGATCTCATCGATAAAGATGATACAAGGTGCATTCTTCTTAGCCTCCTCGAACAGGTCTCTGACACGGGATGCACCGACACCGACAAACATTTCCACAAAATCCGAACCGGAGATCGTAAAGAACGGAACTCCCGCTTCTCCGGCAACTGCCTTCGCAAGCAGTGTCTTACCGGTTCCCGGAGGGCCTACCAGCAACACGCCTTTCGGGATTCTTGCTCCCACCTGGATATATTTCTTCGGAGATTTCAGGAAATCAACAATCTCCTCCAGTTCCTCTTTCTCTTCTTCCAGACCTGCCACCTGGGCAAATGTCACTTTCTTGTCACGGTCTGTACTCAGTCTTGCACGGCTCTTTCCAAAATTCATTGCTTTCGAATTCGCACCGCCGCCCTGCCGGTTCATCAGACCGAAGAGCAGGAAAACTCCGCCCAGTGTAAGAATAACTGGCAGAAATGTGGTTGCTGCCCAGCTGTCCTGCGGGATATCCGGCATCGTATACTCCACATTCTGTTCTTTCAGATAATCCTGGATCTCGTTAACATCAGAAACATACAGATATCTGATCTTATCGGAATCGTCGTCTCCCTTCAACGTAATCTCTACACGTCCTGTCGGAACACTCTTATTCTGATTCACTTCTACCGACTCGATCTTGTCATTCTGAACCAACTGTTGGAAATTCTTCCAGGTAATCTCTTTTTCTCGTTGATCGAACTGATTGGTAAACCATAATGCTGCGAACAAAAATATGACAAACACCAGAAATACAGCACCGTTCAGTCCTCTCACTTTCTTATTATCCAATTTTCAGGCTCCTTTCTTGTGACACGCCTATTCTACGCCCTCTACTACTCCGATAAACGGAAGGTTTCTATATCTCTGAGCGTAATCCAGACCATATCCCACAACAAATTCGTCCGGGATATTGAATCCGACATAATCTACTTTTACATCTTTTACTCTTCTTTCCGGTTTATCCAGAAGCGTACAAAGCTTCATACTCTTTGGATTTCTCTTAGCCAGGATATCCATCAGATAATATAATGTTCTTCCTGAATCAATGATATCCTCCACGATCAGCACATCTTTTCCTTCCAGTGTCTCATCTAAGTCTTTGGCGATCTTAACGACACCGCTTGACTTTGTTCCGTCACCGTAGCTGCTGACACTCATAAAATCCATAGATACCGGAACGGTGATTCTCTTTGCCAGTTCACACATAAAGAATACTCCGCCCTTTAACACGCAGATCAGATGCACCTGCTTTCCCGCATAATCTTTGCTGATCTGTTCTCCAAGTTCTTTGATCCTCTTTGCAACATCCTCTTCAGGAACTAATACTTTAACTGTCTCTGCCATCTTCTTCTCCTCCGTTAAATTCTATTTCCAAAATCCTTTTGGTCTTATCTGTAATCTGATACGCCTGGTTCTGTCTGTATCCGATAATCCACAGAATGTGACTGCCATCTGCTGCCAGCCAGATCTTATCTCTGTCTTCCCGCGGGATCTTCGCATTGATAAAATACTTCTTCAGACTCTGCGTTCCGCCATTTCTGTCGATTGTGATATAGTCACCAGGCTCTTTATGTCTTATTTTTACAGTGCTCTTAATTATATCATAGTCAAACCATTTCGTGTAGGTTTTTTTAGGAAATGCGCCTGTTTCCGCCGTTTGTTCAAACATCCGCATATGCACTCCCGGTTCATTGCCGGCGTCCTCTTTTTCCCCTGTTTTGAGATCCGATCTGTCAAGCAGGATTCCATCATAACATTTTTCCGCAGTCATTTTATAAGGAAGGCTGATCTTTCTTCCGGTCTGAAGCCGTGCCAGATCTTCGATCAGTCTTACATGCACCTGCTCGATATCTTTTCTGCGCCCCGCCAGTTCACATAGCAGCGCATGAATCAGGAACGAACGTACAGTCTTATCGACATCCCGGAATAATTCCTCTTTGATCAGCAGTTCCGGAACGTTTTCACGTTCTTCATACAGATCTTCTGCACTCCCACACGGCCGCTTTTCCACATATCGCTCCCTGCATTTTTGCACTTCCTGTTCCATAAACGCCCACACTGCACGCATCTGTTCCATCGTCTCGGACATGTGCATGACCGTCTGCGGATTGACCTCTTGTTCGAGATAGGGAATCACATGATTCCGGATCCGGTTTCTCGTATAGTGATCTTCCAGATTCGTCTCATCCGTACAATAACTGATTCCCTTTTCCTGTAAAAATGCTTCAATCTCACATCTCTGCACACAGAGAAGCGGACGGATATACCGGACGGTATCTCCTTCTGCCGGGCTGATACCGCCAAGTCCACGCAGGCCGCATCCGCGGCTTAAGTTCCACAAAAGCGTCTCCGCATTATCATTTTGGTGATGCGCCAGCGCAATCTTTGTACCGTTTTTCTCTTTGCACACCTTTTCAAATATCTGCCGCCTGATATTCCTGCCCGCCTCTTCCAGCGTCAGGCCCTGTTCTTTTGCATACTGCTCCACATTCTCATGAAATGCCAGATACCTGACCCCGAGTTGTCTGCATAGTGCCTTTACATATCTCTCATCGGCATCTGCACTGTCACCGCGGATCCCATGATGGATATGCACCACCGTCAGTTCCAATGGCATCTCATTTTTAAATTCTTTTAACATGAAAAGAAGGCATACGGAGTCTGCGCCTCCAGATACGCCTGTGATTACATGATCATTCTCCTGTAACATATGGTATTTTTCCACATATGCTTTCACCCGTTGATACATTCCGGCCTTCCTTTTCCTTTATTCTGTCTGTATAAATTCTTCCTGCCCGGTCCTTGATCTTCCACTCACCGGTATGGCAAATATATAAGCTATATATAAATTAAATATATAAAATTTCTTATAGAAAGTCAACTTAAGCCCCATATTCCAATCACCAGCACCGTCATATCATCCATCGGCATCCCGCCGGAACTTTTCAACACCTGACTTAAGATTCCGCGGGCAAATTCCGTCGGATTGACAATATCCGTCTCCCGGATGAATTCCACTAATTTTTCTTCCTGTGAACCTTCAGGCAGGGCATCCATCACGCCATCTGTTACCATGATCACATATTCTCCCGATTCCAGATTCCGCTCTTCCCTGTCCAGTTCTATATTCTGTACAACACCGATCGGAAGTGTCGTCGACTCGATTTTTTCAACTTCTTTCTTCCTCTTAATAAAAGTCGCCGAGGCTCCGGCCTTTACAAATTCACAACTTCCCTGATACAGATCAAACAGGCAGACATCCAATGTACAGAACTTCACTTCTTCCCGTCCTGTTACCAGCGCCGTATTCATCATCTGCACCGCTGTCTCTACCGGAAATCCTGCTTCCAGCAGTTCTTCCAGCATCTCCACCACCATTGTACTGTCCCGGAATGCTTCCTCTCCGGAACCCATGCCATCCGAAAGCGCAACTCCTTTGCGTCCGCCCGGAAGATCCTTCATCAGAAACGTATCTCCCGATATCTCTTCCAGTCCTTTTCCGATCCTCGCAACACCCTGCAGTGTCTGGAACTTTGCTCCCTCCATACAGGCAATGGTGCCATATTCTTCTCCGATCACAAGCCTTTCCCCCTGTCTCGGAATCATCGTTCTTCCTATACATTTTCCCACTAGAAACGCAACATCTTTTGCAAGGACGACCCGTCCTTTCATGGCTTTTACCGTCAGATGGACTTCATATTTTCCCTGCTGTGTCATGTAAAACACAACCGAAAGCAGCTTCACATTTTCTTTTTTCAGCGCTGCTTTTATACGCTTCTCCAAATGGTCATCCTGGAAGATCCCGGCATCCAGTTCCCTGGTTGTATACTGTATCATTTTAGCGAAGCTCGTAAGTTGTCTTGCATACCCCTCTCTCGCCTGCACCAGTCTGTGATTCCACATCAGGATCTGCTTGGCATTCTCGAATTCTTCCAGACTCTCTCTTAAAAAACGTGGTGCAAACAGGCACTGTCTCTTCAGCCTGCGTTTTAATTCCATATTCAGCTCTGCGCCATATTCTTCTGCCGCACACAGGATCTCATACATCATCTGATAAGTCACCGAGTGCTTTTCTCCCAGACATTCTCCCCGCCGTTCACAGCCTGCACAGACATTCCCTGTCACCTTTTCAAACATTTCATCAATTTCTTCTCTGGACAAGGTTCCTTTGTATGCCTCCATATTCAGAAATGTTTTGGATAAATGCTGCAGTGAATCGGCAAATTTGTCCATCTGTACCACATATGGATTTACAAATATTTCCTGTTCCTTTATCTGTGCCAACTTTGTCGTTCCCCTTTCTTCTGAATACATGACGGAAAAAAGCTTCAGGAATCTCTTCCTGAAGCTTATCATTCGTCTTTTATAGTCTTATTTCGATTTAAAAACAATCTCGTTGTCATGTACCAGACCCAGCTTTTCTTTCGCTACATCTTCTACATATTTATCCGTTCCAACGTATTTTTCCAGTTCTTTAATCTCTTTTTTCCGATCCTGTTCCGCCTGGATCTGCTCTTTTAATTCCGTCTCCTGCGCCTGATACTCCCTGTTCTTTGCCTTTAATGTCATACTGTTTGCAGACACCATAACTGTCAACATAAGAACAACTGCGCTGATCGCCAACACACTTCTCTTATGATTCTGAGAACGCTTGCGCTGCCGTCTTCTGCGGTTTCTCTGCTTTACATCATTCATATTAATTTACTCACCCTTGCCGGCAGCCCTGCCGTTTCACTCACCTGTTAATTATTTTTATTCTATCTTTTTTCCCCGGGTTTTTCAAGTGTTTCGGTAAAAAATCTGCTATGCCGCCGTACAATTTTCCGACAAATTTTCCCCGTAATCGCAAGAAAAACTGACATAATGATCCCGCCGATTCCAACACCTAGTATAAAGTACCATCGCACACTACCACTGCTTGTGTAGTAAATCTGCACAAACAAAAAAATCGCGGTTCCGATCCAATAGATCAGATCCTCCAGTTCAATAACCCAATGAGCATGATGTACCACTTCCCGCAGGCAGCTGATACAACGGTATGCAAGACGTACGATTGCTCCGGTCAGGACCGCCAGCAGAAATATGAACAGTTCTTTTCCTATCCCCATCTTACATTTCACCTTATTTTCCTTATTCCTCATGACATTCCCGGTTCTCCGGCAGATCACCGGAATAACTTTTCAAAAAGACTTCCTGCCTGCTTTGCTGTCGAATGGATATCCGAATATGAGATACTGTCAATGTTTCCCGACAGATCGATCTCTCCCTTTTCAAGATTCACACGGTTCACATGCAGATCCGTTCCTCTCACCATCAGCATTCCCTGCTCTGTCTCCAGCAATATCTCATTCAGATTAAAAGACAGCACATCCAGAACACCTGTCACCAGTCCTGCCTTCCGGTTATTCAATATCAGTTTATGGTTTTTCTGTACTGCTACCGTCTCCAAAACTATCACAACCTTTCTTACTAATCATATGAAAAGGAAATCGAAATTATGACTTTTCACATAATTATGCAAGAAAGGTTGTGATGATCCCCGCCGCTTTTTCACCGGCCATTAATAAGGTTTATAAATATTTGAAAAGGTCTCCTGCCTCTTCTTTTTTCGTTGTATCTTTAATATCAAGAACTTCTACTTTTACGGTTCTTGTTCCGAACTGGATCTCTATGATATCTCCTTGTTTTACTTTTACAGACGCCTTGGCCGGTTTATCATTTACCAGTACACGACCGGCATCGCAGGCTTCATTCGCAACCGTCCGGCGTTTGATCAATCTGGATACTTTTAAAAATTTGTCTAATCTCATCTATCTGTTCTCCTGTATACTTTACTGTCAGCCGGTTCTTTCGAACGCATAATGCTAAAAAACCGAAGAGTATCAGGACACTCTCCGGCATAAATCCTTTCGGATAAATATTACAAATTCAGACTACTCGTTGATAGCATCTTTTAATGCTTTACCAGCTTTGAACTTTGGTGCTTTGCAAGCTGCAATCTTCATAGTCTCGCCTGTCTGAGGATTTCTTCCTTCTCTCTCAGCTCTCATGCTTACTTCAAAAGTACCAAATCCAACAACCTGTACTTTATGCTCTTTCTTTAATTCATCTGTTACAACATCAACGAATGCTTTTAAAGCTTTCTCGGAATCTTTCTTTGATAATTCTGCCTGGTCAGCGATTGCTGCGATCAGTTCTGTTTTGTTCATGGATATATCCTCCTCTTATTTACATTTAGAATTCATAATTTCGATTCTTTTTATACAAAGTCACTGTCCATACCCCGTCATATGACATGCCTTTATGTATTGTTATACCTGTTTTCATACGGAATGTCAAGGTAAATCCCCTGTTTTCCCTGTATTTTCAAGGTTTTCCGGCATTTTCAGGTGCCTTCAGAGTTCAAATCCAAACAGCTCTTTTAAAAACATTTTTTTCTCTTCTGTCTGCTTTATTGCAGTCTTTAGTTTCTCTGTATTTTTTACCGATATCCACGCTTTATTCATGCAATAATATGAATTTGCAATTTTCCAGAACTTTTCCGGATAAATCAGACGGATTTTCAAATATTCTGTTTCGCTTCTGGTAAGTGGGTGGATTGCAGAATACGCATTCAGCATGCCATCTCCGAGCCGGAGCTTCCACCCGCTTTTCTCCATTACTTTTCTGAGAAAATAGTACAGATCCTCTACCTGGATATCCCGATGGAATTTTTCAAAATTCATTGTCGCGATTCCTTCTCTTGTCATGATGATATTATGGTAATTATACTCTCCGTGCGTCATACCGTAACGGTTCATCTCTTCCTGATACAATTGTTCATAATCCGACTGTTCCAGTTCACACACCGCAGCCTCTGCCCACTGATACATCAGTTCAAACTGCTGCAAAAATGCAAATTCAAATTCCCCTTTCGGCACAGCTTTTCTGACAAACTGCCGTACTTTTTTTAACTCCCGGTTATGCCGTCTGTATTTTTCACCGGTCTTAATCCCTTCTGTAATCCTATGCTCCAGTTCATGCCTCATAACAGTATGTAATTTCGCCAGATTCCCGGCCGCTTCTAATATTTCCCTGGTCTTTTTTATGTCGCATTCACGGCCTGCATACCATTTTTTCAACATATACCGGTCACCATTATCCAACGAAGAGATATATTCACCGTTCCGGTTCGCTATCATATAATCGATCTGATGCTCTCCTTGTTCATAAAGCCAGGTATAAAGTTCGCATAACGCAGGGATTCTTTTTTCGGATGTTGTAACTTCCTTCAAAAGGAATACCCCTTTGTTCGTTTCGCATAAAACAGCACCTCTGACTTTACGGGTGCTGTTTACTTCTATATCATATTGTTCCAGTATTTTTTGTTCAAATTCCTGCATTTATATTCCCCGCACTTTACACTTGATATTCTTTTTAAATGTATGTGGGAAATATAAAAAATATTCACTGCTGTTATACTTCTTTATCCGTGGAAATATAATTCAACAGGGTCTCTCTCGTATTCATTTCCGGATTCTCGATCACAAGGTTCAATAATTCGTTTAACTTTTCCCCGATCTCTTTTCCCGGCTTCATTCCTGCCCGGATCAGATCTCTGCCGGTCACAGCTAATTCTTTTAACGATACACACTGCCCTTTTTCTATAATCTCTGTATATGTCTGTTCTACTTCATCCAGATTTTTTAATTTTTCTGCCCTCCGGTACTCACTTTGCGCCAGAACATCTGCTCTTCTGACTTCCATATAATATGGGAAAATATCTTCGCCGATCTTATTCATTGCTCTTCTGACATTCTTCGGCACGGCCGGCATGCGGTAATCATGATTCAGCACAAGTCTTGTAACCTTATGCAGTGTATCATTATCGAATTTTAATCTCCGAAGCACTTCTTTCGCAATGCGCTCACTTCCCAATGCATGCATTTTAAAATGCGCAACGCCGTCTTCATCCATGGTCTTGTATTCCGGTTTTCCTGTATCATGCAGTAACATTGTCAATCTTAAGATCTTATCATTGCGGACATTCATCATTGCATGAATGGTATGTTCCCCAACGGTATACATATGATGCGGTGTCTCCTGCTCTGTCTCCATCATCCGGTCAAATTCCGGCAAAAATATCTTCGTAATTCCAAGTTCATAGGCAGTTCTTATCAGTTCCGGCCGGTCAGATGTCAGCATCTTCACCAGCTCTACCTGTATCCTCTCCGCACTGATATTTTCGAGTGTCGGTGCAAGAAGCTTCATTCCTTCTTTCGTCTCCTCATCGATCTCAAATCCCAGCTGCGCTGCGAACCTGACACCTCTTAAAATCCGGAGTGCATCTTCCGAGAACCGTTCCTTGGCATTTCCCACGCAACGGATCATATGCTTTTCCAGATCCTGCATTCCTCCAAAGATATCTACGATCCCATCCTTGTCATTATACGCCATGGCATTGATCGTAAAATCCCGTCTGAGCAGGTCTTCCTTCAGATTCCTTGTAAATGTCACTTCTTTCGGATGTCTGCTGTCCTCATATTTTCCATCGATTCTGTACGTCGTAACTTCGTATCCCTCATGATTCAAAAGTACGGTTATCGTTCCATGCTCAATTCCCGTATCAAATGTTTTGTCAAATAATGCCTTTGTCTCTTCCGGCATTGCTGATGTTGTAATATCCCAGTCGCCCGGTTCTCTGCCAAGGATGGAATCTCTGACACATCCGCCGACTGCGTATGCTTCAAATCCATGCAACTGTAAGGTATGAATGATAAACTGTACATCATCCGGTAATTTTATATTAAAGTTATTCACAAATATTTCCTCCGTTTATCCACGTTATCAACATTCTATATCATACCATATTTTTGCCGGTGGCTGTTGATAAAAAATGGACGGTAGATTCCTAAAATCCACCGTCCATTACTTATAATCTCTTTATTCTTAGTATGATTTTCCCCAGTAAGCCATGTGTTTCGCAGGTTTTCCGCAATAGATACATTTATCGGAAATAAACTCTTCATCTTCGATCAGACATCTTGTTGCAGCTCCGCCTGTCTGATATTTTACTTCGCCCTCACATTCCGGATCTCCACACCAGCATGCTTTTACAAATCCACGGTTGGCTTTGAACTTCTCAACCATTTCATCCATTGTAGTAGCTGTATCAATGTGGCTGTTCAGGAATTCTTCTGCTCTGTTGTACATATCCTGCTGCTCCTGCTCTAAGATCTCGCGCAGTTTTACTGCGATCTCATCGAGAGATACAACGATCTTCTCACGGTTGTCACGACGTACAACAACAACCTGGTTCTTCTCGATATCCTTTGGTCCGATCTCGATACGTGTTGGGATACCAAGGATCTCCTGCTCAGAGAATTTCCATCCTGTACTCTTATCAGAGTCATCGATCTTCACTCTGTATCCTGCTTTTTTCAGTTCGTCAAGCAGTGCATAAGATCTGTCAAGTACACCTTCTTTGTGCTGGGCGATTGGGATGATTCTACATTCAACCGGTGCTACGTGTGGTGGCAGTACCAGTCCGTCATCGTCACCGTGAACCATGATCAGGGCTCCGATACTTCTTGTTGACCATCCCCATGATGTCTCATACGCACTGTGCAGTTCGTTGTTCTTATCTACATATTTGATTCCGAATGCATCCGGGAATCCGTTTCCGAAGAAATGGCTTGTCGCAGACTGAAGTGCTTTTCCGTCATGCATCAGTGCTTCGATCGTGTATGTGTCTTCTGCTCCGGCGAATTTCTCGTGTTCTGCCTTTCTTCCTGCTACGAATGGGATAGCCATTGTCTCTTTATAGCAATCCTTATAAACTTCCCACATCTGGATTGTTCTTTCTTCTGCTTCTTCATATGTTGCATGAAGTGTGTGACCTTCCTGCCATAAGAATTCTCTTGAACGAAGGAATGGTCTTGTTGTCTTCTCCCAACGGAGAACGGAGTTCCACTGGTTCCATACCTTTGGAAGATCTCTGTATGATTTTACTGTTTTAGCCCAGAGGTCACAGAACAGTGTCTCTGATGTAGGGCGTACGCATAATCTTTCCTGCAGTCTTTCCATTCCACCGTGTGTTACCCATGCAACTTCCGGTGCGAATCCTTCTACGTGATCAGCTTCTTTTTCCAGAAGTGACTCCGGAATCAGTACTGGCAGGTATACATTCTCAACTCCTGTTTCTTTGAAACGTCTGTCCAGATCTGCCTGGATCAGTTCCCAGATTGCATAACCGTTCGGTAAGTAGTTCATGCATCCTTTTACGCTTGAATAATCACAAAGATTTGCTTCACGTACAACGTCTGTGTACCACTGTGCGAAATCTTCGTCACGAGATGTAATGTTTTTGACTAATTTTTCCTTTGCCATGTTTCTCTTCTCCTTTTCAATTTTGGTGAAATCCTTATTCCACGTTATTTTTTTGCCGGGAGTTCCGCAACCTGGCACAAAAAACGCCGGGCCTTTCGACTCCCCGAAAAAGGGACCGAAAAGCTCGGCGGTACCACCCTAGTTAACTGCGACCCTTTCGCAGCTCTCTTCATTGGCCGTTAACGCCGGCTGACACGCTGCACTTTCATGCAGTGGCTCCAGGACCGGTTCCATGTGATGAACAGCAGATATCTCACACCATATGATATCCTCTCTGCAGCTGGATTCTCATGTACTAATTCCCTTCATCGCCATAAAAAATATTGAATTGTCAATTATTTTAATCCATGAGGTATGTTTTGTCAAGATACTATCCCTGCTTCTGCCAGTACTTTCCCGCTCAATTATGTTTTCCTCTTTTCTCCACAACTTCTTGCAGTTTTTTCCCCTCCATGATTTAATAAGTATAACATTTGTTTTAACAAAGGAGAAGTATATGACTACTTTAAATATATTATATGAAGACCCGCACATTTTAGTCTGTGTCAAGCCACACGGCATCGCAACCCAGAGCAAAAGTATCCGTTACCCAGACATGGTCAGCCTAATCAGAAACCATCTGGCGAAATCCAGTGGTTCCAGGAACCCCGGCTCAGCTGAGCCTTACCTTGCCGTCATCCACAGACTGGACCAGCCGGTCGCCGGAATCCTTGTCTTTGCTAAGACTCCGGCTGCTGCAAAAGATCTGAATAAACAATTACAGAATCAGGGATTCGGGAAATATTACCGGGCACTTGTTTCCAATACACCTTCAACAAAAGAAGGCACGCTTGAAAATTATATGGTCAAAGATGCCAGAACAAACACTTCCCGTATCTGTTCTGCGAAGGAAAACGGATCAAAAATTGCACGGCTGCATTATGATACAGTTCCTGTTACGGACTGGCTGTTTACCGCACCTGCTGCTTTCCACGGAACTGAACTGGAAATCCATCTGGATACCGGCCGCCATCATCAGATCCGTGTACAACTCGCATCTGTCGGTTGTCCGATTGTTGGAGATACCAAATATAATCAGGAACTTTCTGACACCACGGGCTGGCAGACAATCCGGCTGTGTGCTTATAAACTAGATTTTAAACACCCGATTACACATAAGACTATGCATTTTCAGTTAGCAAATGATCCTGTGTAATTTTTACCGATAAAAAATAACTGTCATAAGACATTTTTAAACAAACTGCTGACAGCTTGTTCTGACACACAACATTCAAAAAAGGAGCAGGAAATTCCTGCTCCTTTTTTCGCCGATACATATACCATCTATACTTCTGCTGCATCCTCTGCCAGTGCTTCTTCATATTTCTCAAGGATGAAATTCTGAATTCGCTCTCTTGTTCTTGAATTGATCGGATGTGCAATATCTCTATATTCCCCATCCACAGCTTTCTTGCTAGGCATTGCAATAAAGAGTCCCTTCTCTCCTTCAATCACCTTAATGTCATGTACCACAAATTCCTCATCCATGGTAATGGAAACGACAGCTTTCAGCTTGCCCTCCTTTGCTACTTTACGCACGCGTACATCTGTAATCTGCATTTTTCTAGCCCCTTTCTTCTAGCCTTTGCACCATTTTCTCTTAAAGTGCATACCTCTCATTTTTTTCTACGACTACTCTCACACCATTTTCACCAACATAACGTGTATTTGCCCGAATCGTATCTCTGCTTTCCACAATGCAATTCTCAATATATACATTATCTCCGAGATAGACATCATTCAAAATAATGGAATTCTTAATGACACAGTTGTTCCCCACGAATGTCTTCTTGAAAAGAATCGAATTCTCGACTGTTCCATTAATAATGCTTCCGCTTGCCACAAGACTGTTCTTAACCATAGATCCCGGATTATACTTTGCCGGCGGCAGATCACTGACCTTGGAATAGATGCTCGGCTGTGTCCGGAAGAAATACTCCCGTACTTCTGGCTTCAGGAAATCCATATTTGTCTGATAATATGCATCCACTGTTGAAATGTTGCTCCAGTAATCTTTTATTTTATAACCGTAGATTTTCTTCAGATTCTTATACCTGATGAGAATATCGGTCACAAAATCATGTCTGTCATCTTCTGCGCAACGTTCGATCAGATCGATCAGCTGGCGTCTTCTGATTACATAGATACCCGTTGATACAATCTGTGACTGTGCCACCATCGGCTTCTCTTCGAATTCTTCAATGCGCATAGAATCATTCATTTTGATTGTTCCGAAACGGCTCGCATCTTCGTTCGGACCAAGTTCTTTACAAACAACTGTAATATCTGCTTTCTTTGCAATATGATATTCCAGCACTTTGTTATAATCCATCTTATATACTGCATCACCTGATGTAATAATAACATAAGGTTCATGACAACGTTTTAAGAAATCCAGATTCTGGTATATCGCATCTGCCGTTCCGCGATACCAGTATCCGTTCTCTGCTGTGATCGTCGGGGTAAATACATAAAGTCCCCCTTGTTTTCTTCCGAAATCCCACCATTTTGAGGAATTCAGATGTTCATTCAGTGAACGTGCATTGTACTGCGTCAGAACTGCCACCTTCTGAATGTGAGAGTTTGACATATTGCTGAGCGCAAAGTCAATTGCTCTGTAGCTTCCTGCGATCGGCATCGCCGCTACTGCTCTCTTATGTGTCAGTTCACGCATCTTGTTGCTGTTACCACCTGCTAAAATAATTCCAACTGCTCTCATGCCTGTCCACCTGCCTTTATCAATGTTTCGCCACTTTCCAGTACTCCATCCGGGTAATCTTCTTTGGATGTTACGCCACTGACAGCAGTATTCTTTCCAATCTGTACGCCATCCGGTATCACGGATTTTTCACCCACAGCAACCAGTCCAAAGGAATAGATCGCCGGTTTTAATTTGTTCGGCACATCGCTTCCGATACCAAATGTAACATTATCTCCGACAACACAATTTTCAGCAATGATCGCCTTATCTACCACGCAATTCTTTCCAATTCTGGCGTCTTTCATAATAATAGAATCCTTGATAACAGAACCTTCTCCTATAATAACGCCGGATCCTATAATACTGTTATGTACCTCTCCATACACTTCTGCCCCGTTACAAATAATGCTTCTTTCTATCACAGACTGTGCGGAAATATACTGTGGCGGCAGGATCTCACTGTTGGTATATATCTTCCAGAATTCTTCATACAAATTAAATTCCGGAATAATATCGATCAGTTCCATATTGGCCTCCCAATATGATCCCAATGTTCCTACATCTTTCCAATATCCGTTATATTCATATGCAAATAATCTCTCGCCTTTATTGTGACAATACGGAATGATATGTTTTCCAAAATCACATCCCGGCTCGTCCTTCAATGTCTCAAGCGCTTCCTTCAACGCTTTCCATGAGAAAATGTAAATTCCCATGGATGCCAGGTTACTCTTCGGCTCTGCCGGCTTTTCCTGGAACTCCTGAATTCTTCCATCCTCGTCTGCGATAACGATTCCAAAACGGCTCGCCTCTTCCATCGGTACAGGCATTGTCGCAATCGTTACATCGGCATTATGTGCCTTATGATAATCCAGCATCACCTCATAATCCATCTTATAAATATGATCTCCCGATAAGATCAGAACATAATCCGGATCAAACTGCTCCATATAATCCAGGTTCTGATAGATCGCATTCGCAGTTCCGGAGTACCATT
The DNA here is from genome assembly GCF_025567265.1 of Dorea amylophila. Taxonomy (NCBI): domain Bacteria; kingdom Bacillati; phylum Bacillota; class Clostridia; order Lachnospirales; family Lachnospiraceae; genus Dorea; species Dorea amylophila. The sequence goes on from NZ_JAOQJW010000030.1 coordinate 35,623, forward strand.
CACTGCTTCCACTTCTCTCATATGGCGGAAGCACTGTTACGCCTCCGTAATTCCTGTCAAGATCCCATGGAATACCAATCCCTATATGTGCATTCAACCTTAATGGCTGGTACTGTGTCAATACACCTACCGTATCGATTCCTGAATTAATGCAGTTGCTGAGTGGAAAGTCAATAATGCGGTACTTACCACCAAATGCAACGGCAGGCTTTGCAACTTTTGCTGTGAGAACTCCAAGTCTGCTGCCTTGTCCTCCTGCCAGCAACATTGCTATCATTTCCTTTTTCCTCATGTCATCACCCCTTCTCAGTAGTCTTGCTTTTTTTATTATATCATACTTCCTCCCATGTTGCTAACAATTTTTACAATTTTTCAAACATTTCCGTAATCTTTTTGTTAAATTATTACAAAAACTTACGGGTTGGATTTTTTTTGATATATGTTTATAATAATATGAAGAACATGTAGTTTTTATGATGATATTTTTACCAAAATGAACATAAAGGATGGTATATTATGTATAAAATTAATTTTGAAACCCCTATACACGTACACTTTATCGGAATCGGCGGAATCAGCATGAGCGGTCTTGCAGAGATTCTTTTAAAAGAAGGCTTCACTATTTCCGGATCCGATAATAAAGAATCTGCCCTTACAGATCACCTTGAGCAGATGGGTGCAAAGGTATTCTACGGACAGAAAGCTTCTAATATCATTCCCGGTATTGATGTAGTTGTATACACAGCAGCTATCCATCCGGATAACGAAGAATATGCCGAAGCAGTAAGACAGAAGCTTCCTATGCTGACCCGTGCGGAATTACTCGGACAGTTGATGACAAACTATGATATGCCGATCGCAATCTCAGGTACTCACGGAAAGACAACCACAACTTCGATGCTTTCACACATTCTCCTCGCCGGAGAATTGGACCCTACGATCTCCGTAGGCGGAATCCTGAAAGCTATCGGCGGAAATATCCGTGTGGGCGACTCTGAATACTTTGTTACCGAAGCATGCGAATACACGAACAGTTTCCTGCATTTCTTCCCGAAGATCGGTGTGATCCTGAATATTGACGAAGATCATCTGGATTTCTTCAAGGATCTGGCTGATATCCGTAATTCCTTCCATCGTTTCGCTAAATTACTTCCGAAGGACGGAACCCTGGTCATCAATGATAACATTCCTGATCTGGAAGAGATCACTGCAGACCTTGACTGCCGTGTGATCCGTTACGGCAACGACAGCTCCCTTGACTACAGTGCAACCAACATTCTCCACGACAAGAAGGGTGAAGCTTCCTTTGACCTGATAAAATCCGGGGAATTTATCGACCGAATCTCCTTATCTGTCAACGGAGACCACAATGTATCCAATGCATTGTCTGCAATCGCAGTCGCTGATCTTCTCGGAGTTCCTTTCAGCAAGATCAAAGAAGGTCTGAAGTCCTTCCACGGCACTGACCGTCGTTTTGAATACAAAGGTGAAGTCAACGGATTTACGATCATCGATGATTATGCACACCATCCAACAGAAATCAACGCTACGTTAACAGCGGCAAAGGAATATCCGCACAAAGAAGTCTGGTGTATCTTCCAGCCGCATACTTATACACGTACCAAAGCGTTATTCCCTGAGTTCGTAGATGCCCTGACACATGCCGACCATGTGATCCTCGCAGACATCTATGCAGCCCGTGAGACAGATACTCTGGGCATGTCCTCTGAGATGATCGCAGAAGAATTAAAGAAAAAAGGATGCGATGCTTACTATTTCCCAAGCTTCGAAGAGATTGAATCTTTCTGTCTGGACAGATGCCAGAAAGGGGATGTGTTGATAACTATGGGAGCTGGAAACGTTGTAAACATTGGGGAAAACCTGCTTAACCGCTAGTTATCCACATTATCCACACAATTTTATCCACAAAAAAGTCGGATTTCGGCTCAAAAATTTCTTTTTTCCCCGGCTTCCCGGTGCTATAATGTGTCTACAATGAAACGAACGATACAAAGGTTCCGGGGAGGACGGGGAATTATTATGAAGGAATTAAAACTCACAAAATATGTACAGACGAATGCAACTGTACTGGATAATGAATTTATTGACCATTATATGGTCAGAGCGAATGGAGAGTATGTCAAAGTATATCTCCTGCTTCTCCGTCATATGAATCAGTCCTCCGGATATCTTTCTGTTTCCGAACTGGCTGATCTTCTTGAATGCACCGAGAAAGATATCCTTCGTGCATTGAGATACTGGAAAAGCGAAGGACTGCTCGATTATCTGGATGACACTCCGGATGATCCCTCACCAAAGAGCACGGCTCCTTCACCGGCAGCCTCTTCTGGATTACACGATGTGCAGTCCGGCTATATGACATCTTCCATACCTGCAGACTCTGTCTCTGACTCTGCAGCTTTGGCGTCTACAACGAACATCCAGCAGTACCGCAGCCGCAAAGAACGTGCAGAGTTCAAAGAATTACTGTTCGTAGCAGAGCAGTACCTCGGAAAGACACTTTCTGCTACTGATATTGACCAGATTACTTATTTTTATGATACACTGAATATGTCAGCTGAACTTATTGAATATCTGATTGAATATTGTGTTGAGAATGGTCATAAGAGTATGCATTATATTAATAAGGTGGCCTTATCATGGCATGAAGAAAACATAACAACTGTGAACCTTGCCAAGACAAGTTCATTTCTCTATAATAAAAATTGTTATTGTGTCCTGAATGCATATGGTATCAAAGGACGCGGTCCTGCTGCTTCTGAGATTGCTTATATCCGCAAGTGGTCAGAAGAATATGGATTCGCTTTGGAGGTCATCCTTGAAGCCTGCGACCGCACGATGAATTCCATTCATCAGCCAAGCTTTGATTACACCGATTCCATTCTGAAGCGCTGGAAGGACAAGAACGTCCGTCAGTTGAAAGATATCGATGCGGTTGATGCTGACTACCGCAAAGAGAAAGAACGTGCAAAAGAACTGGCAAAAGAACGCAAGAGACAACAGCAGGCTCAGAAGCCTGTAAGCAGCCAGAATAATAAGTTCAATAACTTCGATGGCCGTTCCTATGATATGAACGATCTGGAACGCCGCCTGGTTCAGCAATAAATTATACATATCAGATTTTATTATATGAATGCAAGAGAGCCTGTCACTGACAGTTTTTCTTGCATACTTAGGTATGAAGGAGTTTCCATTACATGGCACTTTCCAATTCTCAGTACGATCACTTAATGCGTACTTATGAACAAAAACAACTGGATAATGAATTTCAGCTCAGAAAACGCTATGAGAAGGCATACGCTCTCATTCCTGAATTGGAGGAAATGGATCATTCCATCTCTTCTTTAAGTGTAAAAAAGGCAAGGCTGCTTTTGGACGGAGACCAGACTGCTTTATCTTCATTAAAGTCAGAGATTGAAGAACTCTCTGCCCGAAAACCTGCACTGTTAAAATCACACGGTCTGCCCGCCAATTATCTGGAAATGCATTACCAGTGTCCCGACTGTAAGGATACCGGTTATATTGGCACACACAAATGTCACTGTTTCAAAAAAGCGATTGTAGACTATTTATACACACAATCCAATCTCAAAGATATCCTTGACAAAGAGAACTTTTCAACCTGTTCTCTGACCTATTATTCCAGAAATCATATCGATCCTCTTACCGGACGGTCTTCTCTGGAATCCATGGAAACCGCATTAAATGTCTGTCACAACTTCGTAGATACATTCTCTGAAGAATTTCATAACATACTATTGTATGGAGACACCGGTGTGGGAAAGACTTTTCTTTCCCACTGCATTGCAAAGGAGTTAATGGATTCAGCTTATTCCGTTATCTACTTTACAGCAGCCGGACTTTTTGATATCCTTGCAGAGAACACATTTGGGAAACGGCAGAACAAGGATTCTGATGTATTCGAACATATCTACGACTGTGACTTACTGATTATTGATGATCTGGGAACAGAACTGCCGAATTCATTCACTGTATCCCAGCTGTTCATTTGTCTGAATGAACGTATATTGAGACAGAAATCAACCATAATATCTACCAACCTTGCATTGGATGATATAAAAACTATTTACTCGGAACGGACATTTTCACGCATCAGCAGTAATTACACCATTCTGCGTATTACCGGTGATGATATCCGTATCCAAAAAAAATTATTAAACCTGGGAGGTACTAATGATGTTACGCCGTAACGATCGTAATCTTGAGAATATACCGGTAGGAGCACTTGGACTGATCGCTCTTGACGGTTGTACAGAGATGGGAGCAAAGGTTAATGACTATCTCGTAAAATGGAGGAAAGAAGATGGACATGTTCATAAGAACGATGTTGCTTTCACAGGCTATGAGAAAGACACATACTTAATTGATGCAAAAGTTCCACGTTTTGGTTCTGGTGAAGCCAAGGGTATCATCAACGAATCTGTTCGTGGTAAAGACCTTTATCTTATGGTCGATGTATGTAACTATAGCCTGACATATTCACTGACAGGAAATGTAAATCATATGTCCCCTGACGATCATTTTCAGAACTTGAAACGTATTATTGCTGCAGTAGGTGGAAAAGGACGTCGTATCAACGTCATTATGCCATTCTTATATGAAAGCCGTCAGCACAAGAGAGGCAGCCGTGAATCTCTGGACTGTGCACTTGCTCTTCAGGAGCTTGTCCGCATGGGCGTTGACAACATTATTACTTTTGATGCACACGATCCTCGTGTACAGAATGCGATTCCATTAAATGGATTCGAGACAATCCGTCCGACTTACCAGTTCATCAAAGGTCTTCTCCGTACATTCAAAGACCTTCAGATCGACAGCGAACACATGATGGCGATCAGCCCGGATGAAGGTGCTACAGGACGTGCAATCTATCTTGCCAACGTGCTTAATCTTGATATGGGTATGTTCTACAAACGTCGTGACTTCTCGCGTGTGGTAGACGGACGTAACCCAATCGTTGCCCATGAGTTCCTCGGATCGTCCGTAGAAGGAAAAGATGTAATCATTCTGGATGATATGATTTCTTCCGGTGACAGTATGTTAGATGTTGCCCGCCAGTTAAAACAGCGCAAGGCAAAACGTATCTTCTGTGCCGCTACATTCGGTCTGTTCACAAACGGACTGGAGAAATTTGACCAGGCATATGAAGAAGGTATCCTGGATGCTGTTCTGACTACCAACTTAATCTATCAGACACCGGAACTTCTGGAACGTCCATATTATATCAACTGTGACATGAGCAAATATATCGCACTTGTTATTGATACACTGAACCATGACGGTTCTATCAGCAGCATCCTGAATCCGATTGAAAGAATTCAGAATGTTGTTACTAAATATAAAAACGGCGAAGAAGTTTAAGATTCTAAAAATGCTGCCTGGAAATTCCCGGCAGCATTTTTATTTTCTATCTTACTTCAATTCAACACGTTATAGTTCTATTTTATGATAAGCAATTCCCGCTTCATTCATCACCTGTTCTTCTCTCTTCTGACAGGTAAACAACAACACCTGTTTCTTATGTGCTTTCAGCCACTTAAGTGTCTGCAGCATTCTCTCTTCATCGTAATATGCGAACACATCATCCAGAATCACTGGCATCTCTTCTTCGCACAACAGTTCTCCGACCGCCATACGCAATGCCAGATAGATCTGTTCTACTGTTCCCCGGCTTACCTGTTCAATCTCCACCAGTTTTTCGTCTGTCACAAGCGATACGTGAAGTTTTTCATCTGTGACGAGCTTTGTATATTTTCCCCCGGTGATCTCACGGATGATCGCAGAAGCCTTCTCATTCAGATCTCTTTTCAAATACCCTCGCATTGCTCCTGACAGCTGCTCCAGATGCTCTGCTGCCATCTGAACTGCCTGGCGTTTCATTTCGTATTCTCGGGATTGTTCATTGATCTCATCCAATTCTGCCAGCTGCTCTCCAAGATTATCATACTGAATTGTTTTTTCTTTCAGTTCTTCTGTAATATGGGCCTTTTCCCACCGTAACTTCTCGATCGGAACCTTTTCTTCTTCCTGCGTGATCTCTTCCAAAATGATCTCCGGTTCCGTCTTTACCTGTTTCTTTCCGACTTTCATCCGGTTCCATACATACAGGCCAAATGCAAGGAACAGTACAATCGCCACCAGATAATTCCATGGTCTCGAAAGTATGATCACTGCAGCCACGATAACCAGTGCGAATATCAGTATCTCCATCGGATGGATCCTCCATTTTTCCGGACGTATCTCATCCATGACACCTTTTCCATGTTCTCCTTCCAGCTGCCGTTCTTTCCGTTTTTCTTCCTCTTTTCCGGCTCTGTACTCCAGTTCTTCCTCCACCCGGTCGAGTTCCTCCTCCAGATGATGAACATCACGCCAGATAAACGAGACTTCCTGTTCCAGTTTTTCACGCTTCTGCTGCTTTCTGGACATCTCCATGCGAATCTCATTTTCCAGAACCTTCTTCCTGCCTTTCAGCTGTTCCAACGCCCCATTCAGATCGATCTCTCCATTGCCTGAAGTATAATAATTTGTCGCATAATTTTTCAATTCCATCGCCATACTTTCGCCCATCTGTGCATTTCTCTGGCTCATGGAAACCGTATTCTCATAACGGTCAACATTCATCTCTCCAAGCAGCATCCGCAGATCCCCGTCCTCTACAGAAAGGACCTCTCCATCCTCTATACAGACAAGCTCTGCCTTTTTGGAATATTTATCAAAATTTCTTTCAATACGGAAATGTTTCCCTCCGCTTGCAAATTTCAGTGTTCCGGAATAATAATTCGGATTGTCCCACGGTTCATAGATGCTGAATGTATCATTCTGCGCCGCTCTGCCTCTTCCCCGTTCGATTCCGAAGAGCATCCCTTTGATAAAGGTATGGATCGTAGATTTTCCCGATTCATTTTCCCCATGGATCAGATTGATCCCTTCTTCCAGATTGATCTGCCGGTCATGAAATTTTCCAAAGTTTTTTAACAATAATTCATTAATCTGCATTTTTCGGTTCTAGCCTCTTCTTGTCTCCATCAACGCCCGTACTCCCTCACAGAGTGCCTGATACTCCAGGCTGTCCGCCGGATACCCATCCAGGCTTTCAATGTATTGCCCAAGAATATTTCCTTTATTTTCATTTTTTAATTTTGTAAAATCATACGCCGGCTTTGTATGATCCGTAATCTCCACTATATTACCATAGGGATCCATATGATCCAACTCATACCAGATATCCGGATCACGATATCCGGTTAATGTGATCTTATACATATGCTGCATTCCCTGCTCTGCTATCATATCTGTAATTTTCTGCCTCAGTACATGACCGGTTACAGATTTATCCACCTTTACCTCGCAGTTTCTGTATTCCCGCAACGCATGTGGTACAAACCGGATCTGACAGCCTTTTCCGGTAATTCTTCCCTCGATATAGCCATGCCTCCCGATATCTCCTGTATCCGTCGGTTCCAGCGAACCGGCATACGCCATCCTGTTTTCCGCCAACAGCTGTGGTTTATGAATATGACCGAATGCCACATAATCATAGCCAAGTGTCATAATCTGATTGCTCTTGATCGGAATGTGTTTCTCATCACCGCCGTGTGCAAGCAATATCTCATATTTCTGCCGTCCTTCCGGGACTGCATGATCATAGACCGGATCATGGATTTCTCTGGAATGATAACTGCATCCATAGACAGCCGTCTGGATCCGGTCAAGTTCCACACAATCAATCTCCTGCGAACAGATTATATGCACATGCGGTGCCCAGGAAAATGTCCTGTAATAAGAATTTTTCTTAATATAGTCATGATTGCCGGCAATCATGACCACCTCCGTATGTTCCAGCATCTCCAGTATGGAATTCATTTCTTTTAATTCTCTTAACAGGGGTTGTCTGTGAAACAGATCTCCGGCAATCAGCAACAGATCTGTCTTCTTCTGGTTACAGATTGTTATGATATCCCGAAAGCTGTCCCAGAGTTCCTGTTCTCTATTTTGACTGTAGGCGTTTCCCGCGTCCGGTTTTGCCCCTAAATGCAAGTCTGCGATGTGTATGAACTTCATCCTTGCTTCCTTCTTTCTGTTCTGTCTTTTCCTTCGATGGCAATGTCACGACAAACTGCGTCTGATTGTCATCACTTTTTGCCAGAATTCTGCCCCCATGCAGCTCCACAATCTGTTTGGCGATTGCAAGTCCGAGACCTGCGCCGCCGGTTCCCGTTGATCTGGAACCATCCACACGGTAGAACTTTTCGAATATTGTCTGAAGCATATCACCCGGAATCTTATCTCCTGCATTGGTAAATGTGATCTCGATATCCCCGTCCTTTATCTTTGCTTCAATCCGGATCTCCGTATTTGCATAGCAGTAAGCAATTGCGTTTCTTAAGATATTATCAAATACTCTTGCGAGCTTGTCCGGATCTCCGTAGATCATCAGATCTTCTTCTACATCCACTTCACAGGTCAGTTTCTTCTCCTGCAGAACTCCGTACAGCTCGTCTGCCAGCTGTTCCAGCATCATCGTGAGATCAATCTCTACCGGTTCCAATTCAATGTTCTGAAGATTATATCTGGTGATGTCAAAGAATTCGTTGATCAGTTCACCCAGCCGGATGGATTTTTCCAGGGCAATATGTGTATATGCTTCTCGTTCTTCTTCCGGCATGTCCGGATGATCTTCCAGCATCGTAAGATATGCCACAATGGAAGTCAGAGGTGTCTTCAGATCATGTGCCAGAAAAAGTACCAGGTCATTTTTCTTCTTTTCACCTTCCGTTGCTTCCAGCTCCTGCCGTTTCAATGTCGCTTTGATCTCATTTAACCGGATCTCGATAGGCTTTAATTCTGTGATCAGGTGGATGGGATCTGTTGATTCCGAGATGATATTTTCAATTCCGTGATCGATCTGATCCAGATATTTAGTCATCTGGGAAAGTGCCACATAAAAGAAAAGCGCAAAAAGGATCAGATACCCAACGATCATATAGAATGTCTTGTTATCTCCGACCAGTTTCCAATAGAGGTGGATCGCCGTCTTTTCATTTACATTCAGAAACACCAGAGCATCTACAAAAAACCTGGCAAAACTGTCATTATAAATTCCATCGATCACAAATTTGAGCAGTACCCCTCCTACCAAAACGGTAAGTGCTGTAACCAACACTGTCTGCAGGAGGATACTGAATTTCAATTTCCGATAATTATTCTTCAACCTTATAGCCCACTCCCCACACAGTCTTGATAAAATCAGACTTGCCTGTCGGTGCACTCATCTTCTCGCGGAGATGACGGATATGCACCATCACCGTGTTGTTACTGTTCTTATAATATTTCTCATGCCATACTTTCTCAAATAACTCTTCCGAGCTTATGACCTTTCCCCGGTTCTCACAGAGAAGCCAAAGGATGTCAAATTCTATCGGAGTCAGTGTCAGCGGCACTTCATTGTATACACATTCATGAGACGTACGGTTCAAAAGTAATCCTCCGAAGTCCAACACATCGCCTTCTTCCTTGGTTCCTTCGTTGTATTGTGTATATCTGCGAAGCTGTGCTTTCACTCTCGCAACTAATTCCAGTGGATTGAACGGCTTCGGAATGTAATCATCCGCTCCCAGCGTAAGTCCTGTGATCTTGTCCATGTACTCCGTCTTCGCCGTCAGCATGATCACCGGGAATGTATACTTCTGCCTAATCTGCTTCAGTATCTGGAAACCGTCAATATCCGGAAGCATGATATCCAGGATCGCGAGGTCGATCTTCATACTATTGATACAGTCCAGTGCATCCTGGCCGTTATAAAATTTGAATACTTTGTACTGATCATTCTGAAGATAAAGCTCTACTACATCAGCGATTTCCTTTTCATCGTCTACTACTAATATATTCATACTGCCCTCGATTCTATACAGGGACGGGAGATTTCCAAAAATCCCCCGTCCCCATATATATTTTTATATAAGTTTTTCAAGTGTCGTTATCCACCATTACAGTTCGCAGTTATTGACAGTTCTTGGGAACGGAATCACGTCACGGATATTACCCATTCCTGTCAGATACATTACGCATCTCTCAAATCCAAGTCCGAAACCTGCATGTCTTGTAGAACCGTATTTACGAAGATCCATGTAGAACTTGTAGTCTTCTTCTTTCAGTCCCAGTTCATCCATTCTTGCTTTCAGCTTATCGTAGTCATCCTCTCTCTGGCTTCCTCCGATGATCTCACCGATTCCAGGTACCAGACAGTCTACTGCCGCAACGGTCTTGTCATCGTCGTTCAGCTTCATGTAGAATGCTTTGATCTCCTTCGGATAATCTGTTACGAATACCGGACGTTTGAAGACTTCTTCTGTCAGGTATCTTTCGTGCTCTGTCTGAAGGTCTGTTCCCCATGTTACTTTGTATTCAAATTTATCATTGTGTTTCTCAAGAAGTTCTACAGCCTCTGTATATGTCACTCTTGCGAAATCAGAAGATACTACGTTGTGCAGTCTCTCCAGAAGTCCCTTGTCTACGAATGAATTGAAGAAGTTCATCTCTTCCGGTGCATTCTCAAGCACATAGTTGATGACGTATTTTAACATTGCTTCCGCAACGAACATATCGTCATCCAGATCTGCAAATGCCATCTCAGGCTCGATCATCCAGAACTCTGCCGCATGACGTGTTGTGTTAGAGTTCTCTGCACGGAATGTCGGTCCGAATGTATAAATATTGCGGAATGCCTGTGCGTAAGTCTCACCATTTAACTGTCCGCTTACAGTAAGGCTTGTCTCTTTTCCGAAGAAATCTTTGGAATAATCTACGCTTCCGTCTTCATTCTTCGGTACGTTATTCAGATCCATAGTCGTTACCTGGAACATCTCTCCTGCACCCTCACAGTCACTTCCTGTGATCAGTGGTGTATGCACATATACGAAACCTCTCTCCTGGAAGAACTTATGAATCGCATATGCTGTCAGGGAACGTACACGGAATACTGCCTGGAATGTATTTGTTCTAGGTCTTAAATGTGCGATTGTTCTCAGATATTCAAAGCTGTGACGCTTCTTCTGAAGTGGGTAATCCGGTGCGGATGCTCCTTCTACTTCTACAGTATCTGCCTGGATCTCGAATGGCTGCTTTGCCTGAGGTGTTGCTACCAGTGTACCTGTAACGATTACTGCTGCACCTACATTTAACTTGGAGATCTCTGCAAAGTTGTCCATCTTGTCGTGATATACAACCTGTAAAGGCTCAAAGAAGGTTCCGTCATTTACTACGATAAATCCGAATGCTTTGGATCCACGGATACTTCTTACCCATCCTCCGATTGTTACTTTCTGATCCATGTATGAATCTCTGTTTTTATACAATTCTCTGATTGTTGTCAATTCCATACCAATGTTTCTCCTTTTTAAAAACTCACATATATTTCTATTATACCATATCCCCCTGGTTTATGTTATACTATATTTACTGAATTTAAAAAGTTAGGAGATTATCATATGAAGAACTTACTAGTTGCACAGTCCGGCGGACCAACTTCTGCAATCAACGCAACCCTTGCCGGAGTAGTTGAGAACGCACTTTCCAGCCCGTCTGTAGATAAGATTTACGGATCGATCAACGGAATCCAGGGAGTGCTGACTGAGAACCTGGTAGATCTGAAAACTAAAATTACAAATGTATCCGAACTGGATCTTCTTTGTCAGACCCCTGCTTCTGCACTCGGCTCCTGCCGTGTGAAATTAAAAGATCCTACTGTGTGTGCAGATGAATATGAGACCATTATCTCTGTTCTTAGAAAATACAATATTGACTGCTTTATCTATATCGGTGGAAATGATTCCATGGATACAGTGGACAAGCTTTCCAAATATCTGAACGCCAAGGGAATCACAGATATTACGGTTGTCGGTGCTCCTAAGACCATCGACAATGATCTCTGCGGAACGGATCACTGTCCTGGTTTTGGTTCTGCCGCAAAATATATCGGAACTACATTTGCCGAGCTGGAACGCGACTGCCACGTATACGCAACTAAAGCAGTAACTATCGTAGAAGTCATGGGCCGTGACGCCGGATGGCTGACTGCCGCTTCCTGCCTTGCCCGTGCAAATGGTGCGAAAGGACCTGACTTCATCTATCTCTGCGAAGTACCATTCAGCATTGATACATTCTTAAAAGATGTAAAAGCAAAACTGGAAGAACAGGATGCCGTGATCATCGCTGTCAGCGAAGGCGTGAAGAACAAAGACGGCCGTTACATTTCCGAAGAAGTACAGAGCTCTGCTGTAGATTCCTTTGGTCACAGCTATATCGCCGGTGCCGCAAAGGTTCTGGAAGATGCTGTCAGAAATGAGATCGGATGCAAGGTACGTTCGATCGAACTGAACCTGATGCAGCGCTGCGCCGCACATCTTGCAAGTGCTACCGACATCCAGGAATCCAGAATGCTCGGAAAGACCGCCTGCCAGTATGCGCTCGGGGGTGCAACCGGTATGATGGCTGCTGTGATCCGTACTTCTGATAAGCCTTACGCTACAGAATTCAAGGCACTTCCAGTATGCGATATTGCCAATGCGATCAAGAGTGTACCTGCGGATTATATTAATGATGCGGGAAATGATGTAACGGAAAAGATGGTGGATTATCTGACGCCGTTGATTCAGGGGGAAATGAATACGGTGTATGAGAACGGGATTCCGAAGTATATTTATTTGTATTAAATTGGGATTTAATTTATTAACTGGGGAAGCGACCTCTCAGTCCTTGAAGGAAACAATAGATAAGGATTATTGTTCAGGTTCCATACCATAAGAAACACTAAGAGAGTCAGAATCACCTAAAAGCAAAGGAACTACGCTCAAACTCGGCGTTCGCCTCAAACAC
>NZ_JAOQJW010000031.1:0-48436 GCF_025567265.1 Dorea amylophila
TTTAACGGTGCTTCTGACTCTCTAATTGTTTCTAACGGCATTCCACATTCACAATAATCCTTATCTATTGTTTCCTTCAAGTCGTGACTGGCTGCGAATGTTAATAAATGAAATGCCCGGAAGTGTAACCCGGTGGAGGCCACTACGGTTACGCAATTGCCATTTCATTCGTAAGGCATTTGATACACACGGAATAAAACTTGGAAAGGCGTTCCAGTGAATGTGAAAGAGGCGTTGGTAATTCTTAAGGGGTAAAATTCTGCGTTAGGTTTTCAAAATTTGACTGTCTGAGGCGTATGCCGAGTTTCAAATTTTGAAAGCCTGCTTTTAGCAGAATTTTGCCCCTTTAGAATTGACCCGCCGATGGAACCTGAGCAGGAACGCCTTTCCAAGTTTTATTCCGGTTCGGGTATCCACAGCCTTCCTGAATTAAATCCCAAGATACACTTGTTTCATATATTCAATCCGGGAACTCATATTTTGCATCAGGAGATCTACAAGTGTAACGGCAGCCATGGATTCTACCACAACAACTGCACGAGGAACGATAACTGGATCGTGGCGTCCGGAAATCTCAATTTCAATATTTTCACCATTAGTGTTCACTGTTTTCTGCGGCTGGGAAATAGATGGAGTAGGCTTTATGGCTGCACGTAAAAGGATCGGGCTTCCGTCACTGAGACCTCCGAGAATTCCGCCGCTGTGATTGGTCAGTTTGGATATCTGCCCGTTTTCAGCGAAGAATGAGTCGTTATTCTTACTTCCTTTAGAAGAGACGACAGAAAATCCATCGCCGATTTCGACACCTTTTACAGCACCGATGGACATGACTGCTTTTGCAAGAGCGGCATCCAGTTTGTTAAATACCGGTTCACCGATACCGGATGGCATGCCGTGAATCATGCATTCGATCAGTCCACCGGAAGAATCCTGTTCTCTGATACAGGATTCGAGATATGCACTTGCCTGTTCAGCATATTTCTGATTTGGCATATAAAGCCGGTTCTCGTTAATTGCAGAGTAATCATATGCATCAGAAGGAATAGAAAAAGGTCCGATAGCTTTGGTGTAAGTGGTAAGATGAATTCCGAGTGCTTCAAGAATCCGGCAGGCAATTGCACCGCCGGCAACCCGTCCGATGGTTTCACGCCCGGAAGTACGTCCGCCACCGCGATAGTCACGCACTCCGTATTTCTGGTCGAAGGTATAATCAGCATGTCCGGGGCGGTAACAGTCTTTGATCTTGCTGTAATCATGAGAACGCTGGTCAGTGTTGCGTACGATAAGAGAAATCGGTGTTCCGGTTGTATATCCTTCAAAGACACCCGAAAGAATCTCTACGCTATCGGATTCCTTTCTTGCTGTGGTGAATTTGCTTTGTCCGGGTTTCCTGCGGTCAAGGAATGTCTGTATATAATCACTGGTAAGGGGAATGCCTGCCGGGCATCCATCGACAACAACACCGAGTGCCGGACCATGGGATTCCCCCCATGTTGTAATAGTAAATAAAGTTCCAAAAGTTGATCCTGCCATATCATAGTCTCCTTAATTATGTATTAGTCATCGTGAATATAATAATCTATAAAGTATTATATATAAAAAGAAATGAAGCCGCAATCATAAAATGTGTATAAAATATCCTGCAAAAAAATAAGAATTAGACTGTACTTTTTGATATATGCATATTATAATTAGAAAGCATGAATCTTATAGAAGTAGAATATTCATATAGAGGAGTTAAGATTAATGAGCAGAAAAGATATGCAGTCAGATGAGATTGAAGAAATAATGAAAGAAATGCTGAACGATGATGAGTATGCAGATGAGGGATTTGAGGATATTGACAGAGAAGATAACCGGCATGAATCGAAGAAAGCAATGAAAAAAGAGAAAAAAGCAGAAAGAAAATCAAGAAGAAAAAAGCGGAAAATGAGCAATAAAGTAGCGATTGCCCTTTCGCTGATTGTGGCAGTTATAGCAATCGGATATGTGGCAACAGCGGTATTTTACAGCACACATTTTTTCGCAAATACAGAAATTAACGGAGTGGACTGCTCAAATAAAAGTATAAAGCAGGTGGAAGCTTATCTGGAGAAGCAGGTTTCTGATTATAATCTTACTTTGAAGGAAACAGAAGGAAAAACGGAAGAAATCAGCGGGCAGGATATTTCTTTGAAATATGTGGAAGGAAAGCAGGTTGAGAAACTTGTGAATAGCCAGAACCCGTTTCTGTGGCCGGAAGCTTTTTGGAAATCCAGAAAGATGGAAGCAAAAATAGGTGTTGAATACGATGAAAGTGCATTGAAAGCACTGATTGCAAATCTGGATTGTATGAAGGAAGAAAATCAGACGGAACCGGTTAATGCACATCCGGAATTTCAGAATGATAAATTTGTAGTCATACCGGAAACTGACGGGACAAAGATTGATACAGATACATTCAGGGAAAAAGTAATCACTGCTGTAGATGGATTGAATGCGGAGCTGGATCTTTCGAAAGAAGGCTGCTATTTAAAACCGTCATATACTGCTGAATCAAAAAAAGTGACAGAGGCCTGTGATGCAATGAATAAATATCTCGGAGCCATGGTTACTTATGATTTTAAACCAAACACGGAAGTGGTGGACTCGTCAATGATATCTCAGTGGGTAAAAGTAGATGATGATATGAATGTTACGTTTGATAATAACGCTGTCAAAGAATACATTCAGTCACTTGCGGCAAAATACGATACAAAAGGAAAAGAAAGAACATTTACATCCGCAAGTGGTAACACTGTCACTGTTTCTGGTGGAAACTACGGCTGGAAGATTGACCAGAATGCAGAATATAATGCGTTAATCGCGAATATTCAGAATGCAGAAACAGTAACAAGAGAACCGAATTATTCAAGCCGCGCTGCAAGTCATGAGGGCAATGATGTGGGAAATACTTATGCAGAAGTAAATCTGACAACACAACATATGTATTATGTAAAAGACGGCCAGATTGCACTGGAAACAGATGTAGTAACAGGTAATCCCAATAAAGGAAACGATACTCCGACAGGAGTATATTCACTGGCATACAAAGCCAAGGATCAGACTCTTAGGGGAACGAAAAAAGCCGATGGAACATATGAATATGAAACGCCGGTAAAATACTGGATGCCATTTAATGGAGGCGTGGGATTCCACGATGCATCATGGCAGCCGACTTTTGGTGGAAGCAGATATCTGACAAATGGTTCGCACGGATGTGTAAATATGCCACCGGAGATGGCAGGAAAGCTGTTTGATCTGATTTCGGCAGGCACACCGGTAGTGGTACATAATTAGGGAAAAGGAAATAGAACATGTATGAATTAATAAAAAAAGATGGTCTTGCAAAAAGGGGAAGACTACATACAGTACACGGGGTCATTGAGACACCTGTATTTATGAATGTGGGTACTGCAGCGGCGATCAAAGGTGCTGTTGCAACCTCAGATCTTCAGGAGATAAAGACTCAGGTGGAATTGTCTAATACATATCATTTACATGTGCGTCCCGGAGATGAAGTAGTAAAGAAACTGGGTGGACTTCACAAGTTTATGAACTGGGACAAACCGATTCTTACCGACTCGGGTGGATTTCAGGTGTTTTCACTTGCCGGGCTTCGCAGAATTAAAGAAGAAGGCGTATATTTTAATTCGCATATTGATGGAAGAAAAATCTTCATGGGACCGGAAGAGAGTATGCAGATACAGTCAAACCTTGCATCTACGATCGCTATGGCATTTGATGAATGTCCATCCAGCGTTGCAGACAGGGATTATATGGAAAAGTCCGTAGCGCGTACGACAAGATGGCTGGTGCGCTGCAAGAAAGAAATGGAACGTTTGAATGCACTTCCGGATACGATCAATAAGCATCAGATGCTTTTTGGTATTAATCAGGGCGGTGTGTATGAAGATATCCGTATCAAACATGCAGATGAAATCTCAAAACTGGATCTGGATGGTTATGCAGTCGGAGGGCTGGCGGTTGGTGAATCGCATGAAGAGATGTATCGCATTCTGGATGCGGTTGTTCCACATCTTCCGGATAATAAACCAACTTATCTGATGGGAGTCGGAACTCCGGCAAACATTCTGGAAGCAGTCGACAGGGGAGTGGATTTCTTTGATTGTGTATATCCAAGCAGAAACGGAAGACACGGACACGTGTACACAAACCATGGGAAACTGAATCTGTTTAACGCCAGATTTGAGCTGGATGCCAGACCGATTGAAGAGGGATGTCAGTGTCCGGCATGCCGTAATTATTCGAGAGCATATATCAGACATCTGCTAAAAGCAAAAGAGATGCTTGGTATGCGTCTGTGTGTCCTTCATAACCTTTATTTCTATAATACAATGATGGAAGAAATCAGAGATGCAATTGATCATGACTGTTACAAAGAGTATAAAACCCAAAAAATCGCTGCTGTAACAGGAAAGAATGAATAAAATAATGAAAAAAGCATAAAAAACCTTGCTGAATGTGAGGTTTTTGTGTATGATAGCAATAGTGTTTAAAGATAAGTAGGAGGAAAAGAGATGTTTTCATTAGCAGCACAGAGTTCCAGTGGTACAAGCTGGGTTATTTTAATTGTTGTATATGCAGTTATTTTCGGAGGATTCTACATGATTTTTATGAGACCTCAGAAAAAAGAGCAGAAAAGAGTTCAGGCTATGATCAACGAGATGGAAGTTGGCGATACAGTACTGACAACGAGTGGATTTTACGGTGTGCTTATTGACATCAGTGATGAAGATGTGATCGTAGAATTCGGAAGCAATAAGAACTGCCGTATTCCAATGCAGAAAGCAGCAATCGCACAGGTTGAAAAGGCTTCTGCAGAATAAAAGATGAACGTAGAGAATCTGTTGTGTGCAGGTTCTCTTTTTTCTTTTTGTACACGGAAATGTCAGAAAACAAAATAGTACATATATGTGAAATTGTGTTGGAATAAATACAAAATAACAGTGTATTGTTCATATAAATATACACAAATTGCATAAAATTGCATACAAGCGTGATATTGAAAACGATTATCAGAATAAGGCTTGATATTTTCTTCACGAAATGTTATACTGACGGCGCATAAGAAAATGAAAGATAGGAAAGGGGAACAAAGAAATGGCACATTTTGAGCAGTGGGCTGGTTTTAAAGGAAAAGAATGGGTAAATTCTGTAGATGTTCGCAGCTTTATCCAGGAGAACTACACACCTTATGAAGGAGACGAATCTTTCCTGGAAGGACCAACAGAAGCAACAGATATTCTGTGGAGTAAACTTCAGGAACTTCAGAAAGAGGAGCGTGCAAAAGGCGGCGTTCTTGATATGGAGACAGAAGTAGTATCCGGACTTACAGCATATGGACCTGGATACATTAGCGAAGAGACAAAAGATCTTGAGAAGGTCGTTGGTCTTCAGACAGACAAACCTCTGAAGAGAGCTTTTATGCCATATGGTGGAATTAAGATGGCTGAGCAGGCTTGTACAACTTATGGTTATCAGCCGAGCGAAAAGCTTCACGAGATTTTTACAAAATATCATAAAACACACAACCAGGGAGTATTCGATATCTATACACCTGAAATGAAGAAAGCAAGACACAATAAGATCATCACAGGTCTTCCGGATACATATGGAAGAGGACGTATCGTTGGTGATTACCGTCGAGTAGCTCTTTATGGTATCGACTTCCTGATCGAAAGAAAACAGTATGACTTTGAGCGTTATGCAAGACACGGAATGAAAGGAACAGATTTCCGTCTCCGCGAAGAGCTTGCTGATCAGATCAAAGCTCTGAAAGAAATGAAAGAAATGGCAGCTGCTTACGGTTATGACATTTCACAGCCGGCGAAAGATGCTCATGAAGCAGTACAGTGGCTGTACTTCGGATATCTTGCAGCAATCAAGACTCAGAACGGAGCTGCAATGAGTGTTGGACGTATCTCTACATTCCTTGATATCTATATTGAAAGAGACTTAAAAGCCGGAAAGATTACAGAAAAAGAAGCTCAGGAATTAATTGACCACATGGTTATGAAATTCCGTATGGTTAAGTTCGCAAGAATTCCATCTTACAACGAACTGTTCTCAGGAGACCCGACATGGGCAACACTGGAAGTTGGTGGACTTGGACAGGACGGACGTTCTATGGTAACAAAGAATGATTACCGTTTCCTTCACACACTGAAGAACATGGGACCTTCTCCAGAACCAAACCTTACTGTACTTTACTCTTCAAGACTGCCTGAAAACTTCAAGAAGTTTGCAGCCCTGATCTCAGTAGAGACAAGCTCAATCCAGTATGAAAATGATGATGTTATGCGTCCGGTATGGGGCGATGACTACTCAATCTGCTGCTGCGTATCTGCTACAGAGACAGGTAAAGAGATGCAGTTCTTCGGAGCTCGTGCGAACCTTGCTAAGTGTCTGTTATACGCCATCAACGGTGGTATTGATGAAAAGAATAAAATTCAGGTTGCACCTGCTTACAGACCAATCACATCTGAATATCTTGACTTCGATGAAGTAATGGAAAAATATGATGCCATGATGGAATGGCTGAGCAAACTGTATGTAGATACACTGAATATGATTCACTACATGCATGACAAGTATTACTATGAAGCAGCTCAGATGGCATTGATTGATACAGACGTTAAACGTTCATTTGCAACAGGTATCGCTGGATTCTCTCATGTGGTAGATTCACTTTGCGCTATCAAATACGCAAAAGTAAAAGCTATCCGTGACGAAGATGGAATCACAACAGATTTCGAGATCGAAGGAGATTTCCCAAGATACGGTAACGACGATGATCGTGCAGACGACATGGCTGTATGGCTTCTGAAGACATTCATGCACAAACTGAATAAGTGCCATACATACAGAAATTCTGTACCTACAACATCAATCCTTACAATTACTTCCAATGTAGTATACGGTAAGGCTACAGGATCTCTTCCGGACGGAAGAAAAGCAGGAGAGCCACTTTCACCAGGTGCTAACCCATCTTACGGTGCAGAAAAGAACGGACTTCTTGCATCCCTTAACTCTGTTGCTAAGCTTCCATACGAGCTGGCACTGGATGGTATTTCTAATACTCAGACAATCAGCCCAAGTGCACTTGGACATACAGATGATGAGCGTAAAGAAAATCTTGCACGTGTAATGGACGGATACTTCGATCAGGGAGCACATCACCTGAATGTTAACGTATTTGGTACAGATAAACTTATTGATGCTATGGAGCATCCGGAAAAACCAGAATACGCTAACTTCACAATCCGTGTATCTGGATACGCAGTTAAGTTCATCGACCTGACTCGCGAACAGCAGTTAGACGTTATCGCAAGAACTTGCCACGATCATATGTAAAAACTATGAGCCATGCATCAGATGAGACAGATGTTATAATCAAGCTTGCTTGAATTATGATATCTGGATCAGATGATATACGGCGACAGCCGTCAGCGAGATGAAGCAAAGCGGAATCGAGCTGCGCATGGCGGAGTACATGGCGAATTACATGTAATAAATAAGAAAAGGAGCAAAGCTATGACCAAAGGATATATTCATTCTCTGGAAAGTTTCGGCTCCGTTGACGGTCCAGGTGTCCGCTATCTGATCTTTACGACCGGCTGTGCTATGCGCTGCCAGTTCTGTCATAACCCGGACACATGGAACATGAATTCAGGGACTCTCTACACAGCAGATGAACTGATTGATAAAGCCTGGAAATACCGCACTTACTGGGGAAGTAAGGGCGGTATTACCGTCAGTGGGGGCGAACCGCTTCTGCAGATCGATTTTCTGCTGGAGTTGTTCCAGAAAGCAAAAGAAAGAGGAATCAACACAACACTGGATACCTGTGGAAATCCATTCACAAGAGAAGAGCCATTCTTCAGTAAATTCCAGGAACTTATGAAGGTGACAGATCTTGTAATGCTGGATATCAAGCATATTGATGATGAGCAGCATAAGATCCTTACCGGTCAGACGAATAAGAATATTCTTGATATGGCAGAATATCTTTCAGAGACCGGAAAACCAGTCTGGATCCGTCATGTACTGGTCCCGGAAAGAAGTGATAAAGACGAATATCTGCACAGACTTCATGATTTTATTGAGACGTTAGATAATGTGGAGAAAGTAGAAGTCCTTCCGTATCATACACTTGGTGTATATAAATGGAAAGAACTGGGGATTCCGTATCAGTTGGAGGGCATTGATCCACCATCGCAAGAACGGGTGGAAAATGCGAACCGGATTCTTGAAACAGCAAAATATCATGCATAAAAAATGTGGAACACATGGAAATAATGTGTTCCGCATTTTTTTATAGCAATCAATCATCAAAGTGTACAAGAAATATTATAAAAAGCGTTTTTTAAGTAGGTAAAATGTAGCAATTTGTCAATTTAGCCAATTAAAGTCTTGAAACATGTATAAAAATACGATAATATTATTTTTATAGATTTTTACCGAAGGAAGGAAGAAGAACGATGAATCTTAAAATTGGTGTGATTAAGGGAGACGGAATTGGTCCGGAGATCGTAACGGAGGCAATGAAAGTTCTGGATAAAGTTGCAGGAGTATATGGACACACTTGTGATTATACACAGTTACTCATGGGGGGAGCATCCATTGATGTTCACGGAGTGCCTCTTACAGATGAGACAATCGCAGAGGCAAAAGCATGTGATGCAGTTCTGATGGGTTCCATCGGAGGAGATGCAAAGACATCTCCGTGGTATAAGTTAGAGCCATCCAAAAGACCGGAAGCAGGACTTTTAAAGATCAGAAAAGCCCTGAATCTTTTTGCAAACTTAAGACCTGCAGTACTTTATGAGGAATTAAAAGGTGCATGTCCGTTGAAAGAAGAGATTACAGAAGGTGGGTTCGACATGATGATCATGAGAGAACTGACTGGTGGCCTTTACTTTGGAGAGAGAAAGACAGAAGAGATTGACGGAGTGATGACAGCAAAAGATTCTCTTACATATAATGAAGAGGAGATCCGAAGAATCGCAAAACGGGGATTTGATATTGCAATGAAGCGACGCAAAAAAGTAACTAGCGTAGATAAGGCAAATGTTCTGGATTCTTCAAGATTATGGAGAAAAGTGGTAGAAGAAGTTGCAAAAGATTATCCGGAGGTGGCAGTGGAAAATATGCTGGTAGACAACTGTGCAATGCAGCTTGTAAAAGATCCAAAACAGTTTGATGTCATTCTTACAGAGAATATGTTTGGAGATATTCTTTCCGATGAAGCAAGTATGGTGACCGGATCTATCGGAATGCTTGCAAGTGCCAGCTTAAATGAGACAAAATTCGGTTTATATGAGCCGAGCGGCGGATCGGCACCGGATATAGCAGGAAAAGGAATTGCCAATCCAATCGCAACTATCCTTTCTGCAGCAATGATGCTGCGTTTCAGCTTTGATCTTGATAAAGAAGCAGATGCAATCGAAGCAGCTGTTGCAAAGGTGTTAAAAGACGGATACCGTACGATTGATATTATGTCAGAAGGAAAGACACAGATTGGAACAGAAGAGATGGGCGATCTGATTTCAGAAAATATTCGTTAATTATAGAATTATATATAGATAAGAAGTATTTGACAGAAAGAAAACAGGAGGATAAAAATGAGAAGTGATACAGTAACAAAAGGAAAACAGCAGGCACCTCACCGTTCATTGTTCAATGCACTTGGACTTACAGAAGAAGAGATGAACAGACCACTGGTAGGCATCGTATGTTCTTATAATGAAATCGTGCCGGGGCATATGAACCTGGATAAAATTGCGAATGCAGTAAAACAGGGAGTTGCCATGGCAGGTGGTACACCGATCATGTTTCCTGCAATTGCAGTTTGTGACGGAATAGCAATGGGACACATCGGAATGAAGTATTCTCTGGTAACCAGAGACCTGATCGCAGATTCTACAGAAGCAATGGCGATGGCACATCAGTTTGATGCGTTAGTTATGATCCCGAACTGTGATAAGAATGTACCGGGACTTCTGATGGCTGCAGCAAGAATTAATGTACCGACTGTATTTGTCAGTGGCGGACCGATGCTTGCAGGACATGTAAAAGGACAGAAGAGAAGTCTTTCCAGTATGTTTGAGGCAGTAGGAGCGAATGCGGCCGGAACAATGTCAGATGCAGACCTGTGTGAATTCGAGAATAAAGTATGTCCTACATGCGGATCATGTTCGGGTATGTACACAGCAAACAGCATGAACTGTCTGACAGAGGTACTTGGTATGGGACTTCGCGGAAACGGAACAATCCCGGCAGTATATTCAGAAAGAATCCGTCTTGCAAAACATGCAGGTATGAAAGTCATGGAACTTCTTGAGAAGAATATCCGTCCAAGAGATATTATGACAAAAGAAGCAATTCTGAATGCACTTACTGTTGATATGGCACTTGGATGCTCTACAAACAGTATGCTTCATCTTCCGGCAATCGCACATGAAGTGGGAATGGACTTTGAGATTGATTTCGCAAATGGAATCAGTGAAAAGACACCAAATCTCTGTCACCTTGCACCGGCAGGTCCTACTTATATGGAAGACCTGAATGAAGCAGGTGGTGTCTATGCAGTTATGGCAGAACTGAATAAGAAGGGACTCCTTCATACAGAATGTATGACAGTTACAGGAAAGACAGTAGGAGAGAATATTGAAGGAGTAGTGAACAAAGATCCAGAGGTTATCCGTCCGATTGACAATCCATATACACCAACAGGCGGGCTTGCAGTGTTAAAAGGTAATCTTGCACCAGATGGAAGTGTTGTAAAGCGTTCGGCAGTCGTAGATGAGATGCTGGTACACGAAGGACCTGCAAGAGTATTTGACTGTGAGGAAGATGCAATTGCAGCAATCAAAGGTGGTAAGATTGTAGCCGGTGATGTTGTTGTTATCCGTTACGAGGGACCAAAGGGAGGTCCGGGAATGCGCGAGATGTTAAATCCTACATCTGCAATCGCAGGTATGGGGCTTGGATCGAGTGTGGCGTTGATCACAGACGGACGTTTCAGTGGAGCATCAAGAGGAGCATCTATCGGGCATGTATCTCCGGAAGCTGCTGTCGGCGGACCAATCGCACTGGTAGAGGAGGGAGACCTGATCCAGATTGATATCCCGAATCTTTCTATTCATCTGGATGTATCGGATGAAGAACTGGCTAAGAGAAAGGAAAACTGGACTCCAAGAGAGCCAAAGGTTACAACCGGATATCTTGCAAGATATGCGGCAATGGTTACTTCCGGAAACAGAGGCGCAATCCTTGAAGTTCCAAAAGCAAAATAAAAATTATGACAGGGGAATGAATGGTATGCAGTTAACAGGATCACAAATTGTAATCGAATGTTTGAAAGAGCAGGGAGTGGATACCGTATTCGGTTATCCTGGCGGAGCGATTTTGAACGTATACGATGAATTATATAAGCATAAAGATGAGATTAAACATATTCTTACATCACACGAACAGGGTGCTGCTCATGCGGCGGACGGATATGCAAGAGCAACAGGAAAAGTCGGTGTATGTCTTGCAACCAGCGGACCAGGTGCAACGAACCTTGTAACTGGGATTGCAACCGCATACATGGATTCCATTCCGGTGGTTGCAATTACCTGCAATGTAGGAGTAGCACTTCTGGGAAAAGACAGTTTCCAGGAGATCGATATAGCAGGTGTTACGATGCCGATCACAAAGCATAATTATATTGTAAAGGATGTCAATAACCTGGCGGATACAATCCGCAAGGCATTTGTGATCGCTAAAGAGGGAAGGCCAGGCCCGGTTCTGATCGATATTCCAAAGGATGTAACAGCTAATAAAGCAGAATTTATATCACGGGAACCAGAGATTGTAAAACCGTCCGAAGATATCTGCGAAGAAGATCTGGAAAGTGCAGTTCGCATGATCAGGGAGTCGGAAAGGCCATATATATTTGTTGGCGGCGGGGCAATATTATCAGGAGCCAGCAAGGAATTATATGAATTTGTAAAGAAGGTAGACGCACCGGTTGCCGATTCCCTGATGGGAAAAGGTGCATTCCCGGGAACGGATCCGCTGTATACCGGAATGCTTGGAATGCATGGCACCAAAACATCCAATTACGGAGTCAGTGAATGTGATCTTCTGATTGTAACAGGAGCAAGATTCAGTGACCGTGTGACAGGAAATGCTAAGAAATTTGCCAAGGATGCAAAAATCCTGCAGTTTGACGTAGATGCAGCGGAGATGAATAAAAATATCCTGATTACAGAAGGGGTAGTCGGTGATCTGAAAGTCGTTCTTCAGAAGATGAATGAACGCCTGGAACAGCAGAATCATAAGGAATGGATAGAGAAGATCATTTCTTATAAAGAGAAGTATCCAATGACATATCATCCGGATGTACTCAGTGGTCCGTTCATAGTGGAAGAAATTTATCGTCAGACAAATGGCGAAGCAATCATTTCTACGGAAGTCGGACAGCATCAGATGTGGGCGGCGCAATATTATAAATATACAGAACCAAGAACACTTCTTACATCAGGAGGGCTTGGAACGATGGGATATGGTCTTGGTGCTTCACTTGGAGCGAAGGTCGGAAGACCGGAAAAGACGGTAGTCAATATTGCAGGAGACGGATGTTTCCGTATGAATATGAATGAGATTGCTACTGCAACACGCCATAATATCCCGGTAATTCAGGTAGTGATCAATAACCATGTACTTGGTATGGTGCGTCAGTGGCAGAATCTGTTTTACGAACAGCGCTACTCGGCTACTGTACTCAATGATGCTGTAGATTTTGTAAAACTTGCAGAAGCTATGGGAGCAGAAGGAGTACGTGCATCGACCAGGGAAGAATTCAAAGAAGCATTTGCAAAGGCATTAAAGAGCGGTCACCCGGTAGTGATTGATTGTCAGATTGACAGTGATGACAAAGTATGGCCGATGGTTGCCCCTGGTGCTCCAATCAGTGAAGCTTTTGATGAGAAAGACCTGAAAACAAAAAATGCAGAATAAAAGAAGCAAAAAGTAAAGAAAAGTGGAGGAACAACAATGAGCAGAGTGTACAATTTTTCAGCAGGTCCGGCCGTATTGCCGGAAGAAGTATTAAAAGAAGCAGCAGCAGAGATGTTAGATTATAAAGGCTGTGGAATGTCGGTTATGGAAATGAGTCACCGTTCATCGGTGTTCCAGGAGATTATTGAGACAGCAGAAGCTGATATCCGTGATCTGATGCAGATTCCGGATAATTATAAGGTATTATTCCTGCAGGGCGGCGCATCTCAGCAATTTGCCATGATTCCTATGAATCTGATGAAAAATAAAGTGGCTGACTATATCGTAACCGGACAATGGGCGAAAAAGGCAGCCAAAGAAGCAGAAAAATACGGAGAGGTTCATGTAGTCGCATCTTCCGAAGATAAGACATTTTCTTATATTCCGGACTGCTCTGATCTTGAAATCTCTGAAGATGCAGATTATGTATACATCTGCGAGAATAATACGATTTATGGTACAAAGTTCAAAGAACTTCCGGATACAAAAGGGAAGACACTGGTGGCAGATGTGTCATCCTGCTTTCTGTCTGAACCGGTAGATGTGTCAAAATATGGCGTGATCTACGGAGGAGTTCAGAAAAATGTAGGACCTGCGGGTGTGGTGATCGCAATTATACGTGAAGATCTGATTACAGATGATGTATTAGATGGTACACCGACCATGCTGAAATATAAGACACATGCAGATGCCGGGTCTTTATACAATACACCGCCGGCATATGGAATCTATATCTGCGGGAAAGTATTCAAATGGCTGAAAAAGCAGGGTGGTCTGGAAGCAATCAAAGAGCGTAATGAAAAGAAGGCAAAGATTCTCTATGATTACCTGGATGAAAGTAAATTATTCAAAGGTACAGTTGTTCCAAAAGACCGTTCACTTATGAATGTTCCATTTATAACAGGTAATAAAGAGCTGGATGCAAAATTTGTAAAAGAAGCGAAAGAAGCCGGATTTGAAAATTTGAAAGGACACAGAAGTGTCGGAGGTATGCGTGCAAGTATCTACAATGCGATGCCGGTTGAAGGAGTGGAAAAACTCGTGGAATTTATGAAAGCATTTGAAAAGGAGAATCTGTAATCATGTATAAGTATCATAATCTGAATCCAATTTCACAGGTAGGACTGGATGAATTCACAAAAGACTATGCACCTGTAAGCACACCAGAAACAGCAGATGCGATCCTGGTAAGAAGTGCGGCAATGCACGAGATGGAATTTGCACCGGATCTGAAAGCTATTGCAAGAGCCGGTGCGGGTGTGAACAATATTCCGCTTGAGAAATGTGCAGAACAGGGAATCGTTGTATTTAACACACCGGGAGCCAATGCGAATGGCGTAAAGGAACTGGTAATTGCCGGTATGCTTCTTGCTTCCAGAGATATCATCGGCGGTATCAACTGGGTAGAGGAGAACGAAGAAGACGGGAACATTGCCAAAGATGCAGAAAAAGCCAAGAAAGCATTTGCCGGACAGGAGCTGGAAGGCAAAAAGCTTGGTGTGATCGGTCTTGGTGCAATTGGAGTTCTGGTTGCAAATGCGGCAACACATCTTGGTATGGATGTATATGGATATGATCCGTATGTATCCGTAGATTCTGCATGGAGACTGTCAAGAAGTATCCATCATACAACAAATGTAGATGAAATTTATGAAAACTGTGATTATATCACGGTGCATGTACCGGCACTTGACAGTACGAAAGGCATGATCGGAAAAGATGCACTGGGTCTTATGAAAGAAGGAGTGATCGTGCTGAACTTTGCAAGGGATGTACTGGTAGATTCCGAGGCAATGGTAGATGCACTTGTAGCTGGAAAAGTAAAACATTATGTCACAGACTTCCCGACACCGGAAATCGCAGGTGTCAAAGGCGCGATTGTAATTCCTCATCTCGGAGCTTCTACAGAAGAGTCCGAAGATAATTGTGCGAAGATGGCAGTCAAAGAAGTGATGGATTATCTGGAAAATGGTAATATCAAACATTCCGTGAACTATCCGGACTGTGATATGGGACTGAGAGGCGATAAGACGCGTATTCTGGTATTACATCACAATGTGCCGAATATGATCGGTCAGATATCAGCGATCCTTGCCAAAGACAATATGAACATCGCAGACCTTACAAATAAGAGTAAGGGAAAATATGCATATACGATGATCGATGTAGATTCTGAGGTGCCGGATGGTGTTGTAGAGGAATTAAAACAGATTGGTGAAGTGTTACGTGTACGTGTCATATGTTAAACAAAACTTAATAAATTTGTAAGAATCCCTTAATTGCGAAATATGTCGAATTAGAGTATCCTATTAATGAAAGAGATGTAGTAAAGATATCTTCATTTCTGATAAACAGAACTTATGAAATCTGGGGGATACAGGGAATGGACAATACAGGGATTCGATCAAGACGTAAGAAATATAGGAGAAGAGTAAGAAACATTCGTGTGGGTCTTACTCTTTTTGTCATATGTCTGATCGCGGTGGCAATACCGGTCATACGTGAAATGCTAAGAAAACCGGCACAGATTACGATACAGGTCGCTGATATTGAGGTTACGCAGGGAACAGCACTTCCGTCGTATACGGCAGATGTAAAGATACAGGACAAAGATAAGAACAAGCTTACAAAGACATATACTGCTGAGGACTTTGCAAAAGATCTGCAAAAAGGAAAAGATATTACCATTTCCAGTAAAGCTGATTCGAATATAGAAGGAACTTATGTGATTACAGCAAAACTGTCAGAGAAGATTAAAAAAGAACTGAATGGAGCATGGAAGAAAAAGGCGCAGGTAACAATCAGGAACGGAACCTGTACCGTGAAGAATCCAATCGGTGTATGGAATGGTAATAAATTTAAAAAATACGATGGAACTTATGTAACATCAGATTTCGTGGTGTCGAAGGGAAATACATATTATTTTGATGCAGATGGAAATAAAGTGAGCGGCTGGCAGACCATTGAGAATGCGTTATATTGTTTTGATGAAAAAGGAATCATGCAGAAGTCCGGATGGATTACAACGGATGACGGAAGAGCATATCTGAGTGATGACGGAAAGGCACTGAGCGGCTGGCAGACCATTGACGGAAAAGAGTATTATTTTGATTCAAAAGGAATTGCGGCAACAGGAGAGCTGAAGCTCGGACTTGAGAAATGTAAATTCAGCGAGTCGGGAGAATTGCTCTCGAAAGAAAAAACAGAGATAGATCCGGGAAAACCGATGGTGGCACTTACATTTGATGATGGACCCGGACCAAGAACATCAGAGATTCTGGATCAGTTGAAAAAATATAATGCACATGCTACATTTTTTATGCTCGGAAAAAATGTAAAATCCTATCCGGATGCCATAAAGCAGATGTTGAAAGATGGGAATGAACTTGGAAACCATTCCTATGATCACCAGCAACTGACGAAGATTGATGCAGAAGCAATTGCCAAAGAGGTCAATGATACGAATGAAAATATCAAGAATATCTGTGGAAGTCCGGCTACTGTATTAAGGCCTCCGTATGGTGCAATTAATGATACAGTGAAATCAAGCGTAGGTATGCCGATGATCCTCTGGAATGTGGATACACTGGACTGGAAGACGAGAAATACACAGAGCACAATTGACGAGGTTATGCGTAATTTGAAAGACGGAGATATCATACTGATGCATGATATTCACACACAGACAGTAGATGCGGCACTTCAGCTGATTCCAAAACTGGAAGAAGAGGGTTATCAGCTCGTAACCGTTTCGGAAATGGCAGCGGCAAAAAACAAGACGTTAGAAAACGGAACTGCTTACAGTGATTTTATAAGTACAAGTAAAAAATAATTAGATATATCTATTATAAAACAGGATCAACCGGTAAAAGTTGATCCTGTTTTTAGGTTCGTTTATAACGAAGTATTATGTTTTGCTAACAGACGGTGAATCTTTTCTGTAGGATCCATAACCTTTCCGATGCTGATATCATGGTTCATAGAATCGATGATCAGTGCGATAAACTTACTCATATCTGCAATCAGGAAATAAGGCTTTTCCTTTGCTTCGGCAGGAAGATAAGTGAGATTAGTAGTGATCACGCGGTCGATGTAACCTTTTTCATAATAATCATCAAATTTTTCAAAACCATCGGTAAAGAGTCCGAATGTGGTGCAGACAAATACCCGGTTTGCTCCGCGAGCTTTAATCTGTTTTGCAACATCCAGCATACTTTCACCGGAAGAAATCATGTCGTCAATGATGATCGCATCTTTTCCATCCAGATGTTCACCTAAGAATTCATGTGCAACAATCGGATTCTTTCCGTTTACAATAGTTGAATAGTCACGGCGTTTGTAGAACATACCCATATTAACACCCATAACGTTAGAAAAGTATACAGCACGCTGCATAGCTCCCTCATCCGGGCTGATGATCATCAGATGTTCCTTGTCAACTTTAAGATCCGGCTCCGCTTTTAATAATGCTTTCATAAATTGATACGGTGGGTTAAAGCTGTCAAATCCGTGGAGAGGAATAGAATTCTGTACACGTGGATCGTGGGCATCAAATGTAAATATATTAGACACACCCATATCGATCAGTTCCTGAAGTGCAAGGGCACTGTCTAAAGATTCACGTTTGGTACGTTTGTGCTGACGGCTTTCATAGAGGAAAGGCATTAACACATTGACACGGTGCGCTTTTCCATTGGCGGCAGCAATGATTCTCTTTAAGTCCTGAAAATGATCATCCGGTGACATATGATTCAGATGGCCGTTTACAGAATAAGTAAGGCTGTGGTTACAGACATCTACCATAAGGAACAGATCTGTTCCGCGGATAGATTCTGTAAGAAGTCCTTTTGCTTCGCCACTTCCAAAACGTGGACACGGACAATCAATCAGATAATTGTCACGCAGGTAATTATAATATAATGGTGAATCTGTGTTCTTGTCCATTGTGCTTTTCCTGAATTGTACAATGTAATCATTTACTTTTTCACCAAGTTCGCGGCATGATTCCAAAGCACCGATTTTTAATGGCGCAACAGGAAGTCCGCTTTCCATTAATTTGATATTTGGCATAATAAAAACTCCTGTGTATTTTATATATTAAGTTACTCCTAATTATTTATATCACTTTTTCTATAAAAAGGTCAACTACTGATTGGACTATTTGACAAAGGTAATGTATAATAGTATCGTTAAGAGACAAATATAGAATGAAATATAGAGGAGAGTTAAGATGAGTAAACCAGTAGTTGCTATTGTGGGAAGACCGAATGTAGGGAAGTCAACCCTTTTTAATGTACTGGCGGGAGAGATGATTTCAATCGTCAAAGATACGCCCGGAGTAACAAGAGACCGTATCTATGCAGATGTCACATGGCTGGACAAAGAATTTACTATGATCGATACCGGTGGTATTGAGCCGGAGAGCAAAGATATCATTCTTGCACAGATGAGAGAACAGGCACAGATTGCTATTGATACTGCAGATGTGATCATTTTCATTACGGATGTCAGACAGGGACTTGTAGATGCCGATTCAAAAGTTGCGGATATGCTCCGCAGATCAGGCAAACCAGTCGTTCTGGCGGTGAATAAAGTAGACAGTTTTGAGAAGTTTATGCCGGATGTATACGAATTCTATAATCTGGGGATTGGTGATCCTGTGCCGGTGTCGGCAGCTTCCAGACTTGGTATCGGTGACATGTTAGATGCTGTGATCGCACATTTCCCGGAACATGAAGCTGAAGAGAAAGAGGACGAGCGTCCGAGAGTGGCGATTGTAGGAAAACCAAATGTAGGAAAATCTTCAATCATCAACAAACTGACCGGAAAGCAGCGTGTGATCGTATCAGATATAGCAGGAACAACTAGAGATGCTATTGATACCAATGTGAAATATAATGGAAAAGATTATGTGTTTATTGATACTGCAGGGCTGAGACGAAAGAGCAAGATAAAAGAAGAACTGGAGCGCTACAGTATCATCCGTACGGTAACTGCAGTGGAACGGGCAGATGTCGTTCTGGTAGTAATCGATGCGACGGAAGGTGTAACGGAACAGGATGCGAAGATTGCCGGTATCGCACATGAAAGAGGGAAAGGTATCATTATTGTTGTAAATAAATGGGATGCCATTGAAAAGAATGACAAGACTATGAAAGAGTACGAGAATAATGTACGCCGTGTGCTTTCTTTTATGCCGTATGCAGAGATCATGTATGTATCGGCAGAGACGGGACAGCGCTTGAACAAGCTATATGATATGATCGATATGGTCATTGAGAACCAGACACTGCGTGTCGCAACAGGTGTTCTGAATGAGATCATGACAGAAGCTGTTGCAATGCAGCAGCCACCTTCAGACAAAGGAAAGAGACTCAAACTGTATTACATTACACAGGTAGCGGTAAAACCGCCATCATTTGTGATTTTTGTAAATAATAAAGAACTGATGCATTTTTCTTATACCAGATATCTGGAGAATAAGATCCGGGAGGCATTTGGATTCCGTGGTACAGCTTTGAAATTCTTTATCAGGGAAAGAAAGGAAAAGGATCAGTAATCATGGAACGGTTGATATGTGTACTTGTCGGATATGTGTTTGGTCTGATACAGACCGGATACATATATGGAAAAAAGAATGGCGTTGACCTTAGAAAAAAGGGGAGCGGGAATGCAGGAACAACGAATGCACTTCGTACTATGGGCTGGAAAGCAGGAGCGGTCACACTGCTTGGAGACTGCTTTAAATGCGTAGCGGCAGTGGTTGTCGTACATCTGATCTATGGAAAGACACATACAGATATGATGCCTTTACTTTCCATGTATGCCGGAATGGGAGCAGTCCTCGGACATAATTATCCATTCTATCTGAAATTCAAAGGCGGAAAAGGTATAGCAGCGACAGCAGGTCTGATCATCAGTACTACGAATATATGGATCGTACTGATCTGTCTTGCAGCATTTATTGCAATTGTTGCGGCAACCAGATATGTATCCCTTGGTTCCATGACGGTTGTTACAATCTATCTGATCAGTGTGATCGTATATGGTCAGCACGGTGGATTTGGTGTGGAGAATGTATCCTATCTGCATGAGATGTATGGTGTAGCAGCGTTTCTAATGATACTGGCATTCTGGAGACACAGAGCGAATATTAAGAGACTTTTAAGCGGCACAGAGAATAAGATCAGTGTTGGCGGAAAGGATAAAAAATAGTCAGGGATGACAGATAAAAAGAAAGGACAGGCTATGGCAAACGTAAGTGTGATCGGAGCCGGAAGCTGGGGAACAGCACTGGCATTACTATTATGTAAAAATGGACATGATGTGACGGTATGGTCATATAAGGAAGAAGAAGTGCGCACGCTGAGTGAGAAAAGAGAACATGTAAGTAAGCTTCCGGGAGTAAAGATTCCGAATGAGATTTTTTTTACTGCGGATCTGAAAGAGGCGGTAGAAGGAAAGGACGTAGTTGTACTTGCAGTACCGTCTATTCATGTGAGAAATACTGCGAAAAAGATGAACGCATATGTAAAAGGCGGACAGATTTTAGTGGATGTAGCAAAAGGAATAGAAGAAGACACCCTGATGACATTGTCTCAGCAGATCGAAGAGGAGATACCGCAGGCAGATGTAGCGGTTCTTTCAGGACCAAGTCATGCCGAAGAAGTAGGAAGAGGTCTTCCTACAACGGTCTGTATCGGAGCGCATACAGAGACAACTGCAAAGTATTTACAGCAGCTTTTTATGAATGAAGTGTTCCGCGTATATATCAGTCCGGATATTTTGGGAATTGAACTTGGCGGATCGCTTAAGAATGTTATTGCACTTGCAGCCGGTGTTGCAGACGGAATGGGATATGGAGATAATACCAAGGCTGCATTGATCACCCGTGGAATTGCCGAGATATCAAGACTTGGTGTAAAGATGGGAGGAGCGGCTGAGACTTTTGGTGGTCTGGCCGGTATCGGAGATCTTATTGTAACCTGTGCAAGTGTACACAGCCGTAACCGCAAGGCCGGATATCTGATGGGACAGGGCAGAACGATGCAGGAAGCTATGGATGAAGTTAAGATGGTAGTGGAAGGTGTATATTCTGCAAAGGCAGCAGCGAAGCTTGGAAAGAAATATCAGGTATCACTTCCGATTATTGAAGAAGTAAATAAGGTGCTGTTTGAGGACAAAAGTCCGAAAGAAGCGGTAAATGAACTGATGCTGCGTGTTGGAAAAGCGGAACATATGGCTCTTCCATGGGAATAATAAAAAGAGTCAGTTTTGCAATATGATATAAAAATAACAGAGAGGAAAGATTGTTAAAAATCTTTCCTCTCTGTTATTTTTTAAAGATCCGCATGTTCTATTACATACTTTTTGAAATCCATGATGACAGGTGCCTGATAGACATTTTTTAAAGTAGCCATATAAAAGAGTCTTTCCCACGAAGGTTTTTCTATTTCGATAATAGATACCGGCATATAAGAAAGAATGGGCATCTTTGGAACAACTGCAATACCAAAACCTGCACCGACAAGACCTGCAACGCCCTGATCTTCTTCCATGGAGTAAGCAATCTGCGGGTAACCTCCACATTTATGAAACAATTTGTCAATAACATGTCTTAAGCCGCTTCGTTTGGAAAAAGCAATATGCGGATAAGAAAGTGTATCTTTCAGATCAATAGAGCTGCGTTCTTCAAGCGGATGTCCTTTTGGCACGATCAATACCAGTTCCTGTTTTGCGACAGGTATGAATTCGATCAGAGGTTCATTGTCCATCATAGAGCAAAATGCAATGTCATATTTCCGGTCTTTTAACCCCTGGATCATATCAGAAGTAAGACCTGTAGAACTATGAAAATAGAAATCAATCTTTTTGTCCGGCGTAGAATCCAGGAATCCTTTTACGAAACCGGGAACCACAGTACTGCTTAGAGTGCGCAGTTCCACGATGTCGATACGACCTTCACCACGACCTGTCATCTGAAGCTTGTTAACACTGGAATCAATCATATCCAGAGCCTGTTCCACATCAATGAGAAAGGCCTGCCCGCATTTTGTAAGGACTACATTCCGGCCCTCTTTCTCAAAAAGTTTTACCCCCAATTCTTTTTCAAGAGATGCAATCGCATGACTCAGGCTTGGCTGAGTGATGGAAAGAATTTCAGCGGCTTTTGTGTAATGCTCCAGATGTGCCAGCGTGGCAAAATATCTTAGATGATACAGATTCATAAAGCCGGTCCCCCTTTCTTTTGTTATATTTATATATGTTTATATCTTATCATGAACGGAGTAGAAAAACTATGAATAAAATCTATAAATTATAATAGAATAACCAATTTGTTTTTTATTTAACAAGGATATATAATCAAATCATAGCAAATATTACTAGATTGAACATTAAGCAAAAAGGGAATCTGTTCAATTTTAACAATGGAGGTAGAATTATGTCAAAAAAGAATCCAATTACAGTAAGTTCATGGACACTTGGAGATCAGTGCAAATTTGAAGACCGTGTGATCGCTGCAAAAGAAGCAGGGTATGAAGGAATCGGTCTTCGTGCAGAAACTTATGTTGATGCTTTGAATGAGGGACTTCATGACAAAGACATTCTTGCAATTCTTGATAAACATGACATGAAAGTAACAGAAGTTGAGTATATCGTTCAGTGGTGCGAAGAGCATCGTTCATATGAGCAGAAATACAAAGAGCAGATGTGCTTCCATATGTGTGAACTTTTCGGAGTTGGTCACATCAACTGTGGACTGATGGAAAATTATTCCGTAGAATATACAGCGCAGAAATTAAAAGAGCTGTGTCAGAGAGCCGGAAAATACATTATTGGTGTTGAGCCAATGCCATACAGCGGTATTCCAAACCTTCAGAAAGGCTGGGAAGTTGTAAAAGCATCCGGATGTGAGAATGCAATGCTTATCCTTGATACATGGCACTGGGTAAGAGCTAATCAGCCATATGATATTCTTACACCGGAGATCGCTGAAAAAGTTATTTCCATCCAGATCAATGATGCCTATGAGAGACCATATGCAGATTCAATCTTAAGAGATGAGTCCATGCATGACCGTCTTGCACCTGGAACAGGAGCAAAAGATACAGCTGGATTCGTTAAGATGATCAAAGATGCAGGAATTGATCCAAAGGTTGTTGGTGTAGAAGTAATTTCTGACGAGATCCTTGGAAGAGGAATTAACGAAGCGGCAGCTTATACATATGAGAATACTGAAAAAGTATTAAAAGAAGCTTGGCCAGAACTGGTAGACTAATTTATAGAAATCAGATTTGTTCAAAAGAGAGAGGAAAAAATAATGAAGTTCAAAAATATGTTTTCTCCGATTCAGATCGGACCAATGACAGTAAAGAACCGCTTTGTAGTACCACCAATGGGAAATAACTTTGCAAATACAGATGGAACATGGAGCGATGAGTCTGTTGCATACTATGCTGAACGTGCAAAAGGTCAGTTTGGCCTGATCACGATCGAAGCAACGGTTGTCCATAAAGGAGCAAAGGGCGGCCCGAGAAAACCTTGTCTGTATGATGACAACAGTATTGAGAGTCTGAAAAAGATTACCGATGCCTGTCATGCAGAAGGTGCTAAGATTTCCATTCAGCTTCAGAATGCCGGACCGGAAGGAAATGCCAAGAATGCGGGAGCACCGATCCAGGCAGCAACAGCTATTGCAGCGGCTGATGGAAGAGACATTCCGGAAGCAGTTTCTACAAAGCAGGTATATGAGCTTATTAAAGGATATGGAGATGCAGCGGTCCGCGCAATGAAGGGCGGAGCAGATGCAGTGGAAATTCACATGGCACACGGTTATCTTGTGAATTCTTTTATGTCACCAAGAACGAATAAACGTGTAGATGAATTTGGTGGAAACTTCGAAAACAGAATGAGATTTTCTCGTCTGATCGTTGAAGAAGTTAAGAAGAGAACAGAAGGTAAAATTGCAGTGCTTGCACGTATCAACAGTACAGAAGATATGTTTGGCGGTCTGGATAACCATGATATGTGTGCAATTGCTTCTTATCTTGAAGATTGCGGAGTGGATGGACTTCATGTATCACGTGCGGTACATCTGAAAGATGAGTATATGTGGGCTCCGACAGGAATTCATGGCGGATTCTCGGCAGAGCTTGTAGCAAATATCAAAAATTGTGTATCTGTTCCGGTTATTACAGTCGGACGTTACACAGAGCCACAGTTCGCAGAACAGATGGTAAAACTTGGAAAAGCTGATCTGGTAGCGTTTGGACGCCAGTCACTGGCAGATCCTCATACTCCTGAAAAAGCACAGGAAGAGAGACTGGAAGATATGACACCTTGTATCGCATGTCTGCAGGGATGTGTCGCTAACATGTATGCCGGAAAACCTTTGTGTTGTCTAGTAAACCCTGTACTTGGCCGTGAGGCAGAAGGACTTCCGAAAGCAGAAAAGGCAAAGAAAGTATATGTCATCGGTGGCGGAGTAGCAGGTATGTGTGCCGCATTCACAGCTAAGAGACGCGGACATGACGTGACATTATTTGAAGCTACAGATAAACTTGGTGGAAACATGAGACTTGCAGCTTATCCGCCGGGAAAAGGTGACATCACAGGTATGATCAGAAGCTATATCGTAAAATGCGAAAAAGCCGGTGTAAATATCAAGATGAACACAAAAGTAACAGCACAGATGTTAAAAGAAGATACACCGGATGCAGTTATCCTTGCAACCGGATCTGAGACATTAGTCCTTCCGTTTATCAAAGGTATCCACAACCCTGATATCGTATATGGTGTGGATTGTCTGGAAGGAACACGTCCGGTAGGACATAAAGTCTTAGTTGTAGGCGGCGGTATGGTAGGTGCCGAGACAGCAGATTTCCTTGCTGAACAGGGACATGAAGTATCTGTTATCGAGATGAGAGATGCCATTGGACCGGATGTGATCCACGAGCACCGTATCTTCCTTATGGAAGCATTTGAAAAATACGGAATTGAACAGATTACAAGTGCCGCAGTATCTGAAATCTTCTCAGACGGCGTAAGCTATAAGAATGCCGCAGATAAATCTGATGAGACAATTTACGAGGCAAGAGGATTCGACACAGTTGTTCTTTCTATGGGATTCAGCTCCCGTTATACACACCGCGATGGTCAGAATGTTGTATATGACTTCGCCGATGAATTAAAGGACATTGTTCCGGAAGTTTATGTAGTAGGTGATGCAGTAAGAGCACGTCGTGCATTGGATGCTACAAAAGAAGCTTACGATGTGGCATTAAAACTTTAATAATTGAATTTAGAAATGATAAGAATGTGTATGTGACAGCCCGCAGCATACGGGCTGTTATGAAAATAAGAGAAAACCAGGAGGGTTAAGATCATGGAAAAAAGAATTTCCGGACATACAGGCTTAATGGCGTTATTTGGAACACCGGTCGGACATTCAGGATCTCCTGCAATGTACAACTTCAGCTTCCAGCATGATGGATTGGATTATGCGTATATGGCATTTGATGTAACAGAAGAGGAAATGCCGAAAGTATTCGAGTCTATCCGTTTATTAAATATGCGTGGTGGTAACTTTACTATGCCATGCAAGAACATCGCTGCACAGCTGGTGGACAAACTATCACCTGCAGCTGAGATCATCGGAGCCTGCAATGTATTCGTTAACGATGATGGAGTAATCACAGGACACATTACAGATGGTGTCGGATTCGTTAAGAATCTGGAACTCAACGGAGCACCTGTAAAAGACAAAAAGGTTGTTGTCCTTGGAGCAGGCGGAGCTGCTACAGCAATTCAGGTTCAGTTAGCACTGGATGGAGCAAAAGAAGTAAATATCTTCAATATCAAAGATAAATTCTTTGAAAGAGCAGAAGGAACAAAAGCTAAATTAGCAGAGAAGTGTCCGGAGTGTGTAGTTACCGTAGATGACCTTGATGACAAGGCTAAACTGGAAGAAGCAATCAAAGCATGTGACATTCTTGTAAATGCTACAATTATGGGAATGAAACCACATCAGGATGTGACACTGGTTGACAAATCGTTATTCCGTAAAGATCTGGTTGTTGCAGATACTGTATACAGCCCGGAAAAAACAAAAATGATCCTGGAAGCAGAAGAAGCAGGATGCAAGGCAATCGGCGGAGTGGGAATGCTTCAGCAGCAGGGAGCAGTAAACTATGGACTGTTCGTTGGAAAAGAAATGCCGCTTGCCGAGTATCAGGAATTCCAGAAAGCACAGGCAAAATAAAAGACAAAGGAGAATGAGGGAATGAAAGCAAAGAAATATTTATGGTCTATCATCTGCGTATATTTTTGCTATCTGACACATGGAATTCAGGCAATTATATTAAGCCAGAATAATGTGAATTTCGCAAAACAGTGGGGATTCAATATGTCAGATCCGCAGTCTGCAGCATATGCAGCAGGACTTGCAGCAGTAAGTACAGCAGTTGCATGGACTGGATTTGGTAAATTCATAAGCGTATGGATTGGTGGAGAAATCTCTGACCGTGTCGGACGTAAGAAACTGATGATCGGTGGAGCAGCATTATATATTATCTGCTTCCTTGGATTCTTATTTACTAAGAGTGCACTGGTTGCTTCTGTATGCGGTTTTGCATCTGGAGTTGCAACTTCAGGATTCTGGGATGCTTCAGGATACCCTGCAGTACAGGAAGCTTATCCGGCAGCACCTGGATCAGCGCTTGTAGGAATCAAATTCTTTGTTTCACTGTCAGGTATGGTATATCCACTTCTGGTAGTACATAATGCAAACAGTGGAAACTGGAAATTAAATGTTATGATTCCGGTAGTTATGTCTATTATCTGTTTAGTACTTGCAATTATTGCACCATTCGTATATGATGATCAGAAGAAGGCATCGGAAGGAAATGATGGAAAATCAAAAAATGCAGTACAGGCAGAAATTGATGCAGCGAAAGCAGCTATGCTTACAAAACCGAGCAAATTTGTAGTATTTCTGGTAATGTTTTATGCATTCCTCTGCATGGCAATCATGTATGGTGCTCAGCAGTATACGAAAGCGTTCGGATTATCTGTATGTGGATTGTCTGAGATGCAGGCAGCAGGTATGACATCTATCTATACAATCGGTTCTATCTGTGCAGTACTTTTCTGGGCATTCATGATGGCTAAATTAAAATGGAGCCCGCTGAAAGTTGTCTTGATTGATTCTATCTGTACTGCAGTAGCACTTGCAGGTGTTCTGTTTATTCATCAGGTAGCAATTATCTACATTGCAATTGCAATGTTAGGATTCTTTGCAGCAGGTGGTGCTCTTCAGACTGGTCTTGCAGTGGTTCAGTTATTCAACCCGGGACCAAAGGGAAGAAACACCGGTATCTATTACACATTTATGGGTGCAGCAAGCTACCTGATCCCGGTAGTGGCAGCACAGCTTACAAAAGCATCGGGTGAGGCAAATGCAGTATACAGCCTCATGATCATGTTATTGGTATTTGCAATTCTTGCTATTTTAAGTTCCCTCTACTTAGTAGCGCAGCACAAGAAAATCTTCGGAAAGAGTGCATTGTAAAAAATGTAATGAAGGACAAAAAGGGACTGTTGTTCCGGATGGCAGCGGATAGACAGTCCCTTCCTTTTAACATAGGATTGTTAAAAAAA
This sequence comes from Dorea amylophila, assembly GCF_025567265.1. Classification (NCBI taxonomy): domain Bacteria; kingdom Bacillati; phylum Bacillota; class Clostridia; order Lachnospirales; family Lachnospiraceae; genus Dorea; species Dorea amylophila. The sequence goes on from NZ_JAOQJW010000031.1 coordinate 27,748, forward strand.
AGACATTCATAGAAAACATTAAAAAATTGGAGGATAATACGTGTCATTCTATAGAAAACATCTATGGAATGACCGGTGTTATATCATAATAGCTAGCTGATGCTGAAGCATACGAAGAATATTTGTATGAAAAAATCATAAGACGAAGGAGGACACTCAAAGATGAGTCCGAAAAGAGCAAAAAGAGCCAATGAACTTCCCTTTATTCCTCTTGGTCCATTTCAATGGAGAATTCCGGGAATCCATTACAGAGTAGAATATGTGGAATTTTTTCAGGGTCTGATCCTTGGCGCAACAGCTTTAAGTTCTATTCCGTATCTGACAGATAATCTTGGACTTCCATATGAACTTGCATGGAGCTGTGTCATCATTGAAGTATTTATGTATATGCTTCATGGATGGTTAGGGGATCCGGTAGTTCCGGGATGGATTACTCCGACACTGCCATTTACCCTGGCGTATTTAAATGGGTTCGAAAAGGGACCAGACAGAATACAGGCAATGATCGCGTTGCAGCTTCTGGTCGCATTTGTATTTATATTTATGGGAATTACGAAACTGGCAGACAAATTTGTAAATGGTGTGCCAAATTCAATTAAAGGTGGTATCCTGATCGCTGCACCGATTACGGTATTGCAGGGACAATTATCGGATGGAAGCCAGCTTATGACTGCACCGGTAGCAACACTCGCCGGTACATTATTGCTCGCATTTTTAAGCTTTTCACCATTCTGCGAAAAGAACAGAAGTAAATATAAAATATTAGATATCATGGCAAAATACGGCAATTTGTTCCCGTATCTGATTGCTATGGTAGCAGGGGTTGCTCTTGGAGAGTTATCAAAACCTGTATTAGAACTTGGAACAGTCATCAGAATTCCTGATTTCAGTAATATATTCCATACAGTCAGTATCTTTGCGGTAGGTTTCCCTCCGCTTTCAAAGTTCATCAGTGCCATACCTCTGGCCTTGATCTGCTATGTACTGGCATTTGGAGATTTTGTTACATCAAAGACTCTGGTAGAGGAAGCACAGGAGAGCAGAAGCGATGAATATATTGACTTTAACTCGAGCAGATCAAATCTGATCAGTGGACTGAGAAACCTGATCCTTGCGATTTTCGCACCATTCCCGCCACTGGCAGGACCGCTTTGGGTTGGAATGACCGTATCGGTAGCAATGCGCTATAAAGAAGGAAAGAAAGCAATGAAATCATTGATCGGTGGAATGAGTTCTTTCCGTATGGCGACATTTATCAGTGTTATTCTGGTACCGATCGTATCTTTCATGAAACCAATCATGGGAGTCGGATCGGCAATCACATTATTGTTCCAGGCTTATGTCTGTGCCAGAATAGGTATGGAATACTGTCAGTCTAACACAGATAAGAGTATTGCAGGTGTTATGGCAGCGGTATTGGCATTCAAAGGATCCGGATGGGCATTGCTTGTCGGTTTTGTAATGAACCTGTTACTTTCAAATATGGATTTCCAGAAGAAAAAACTGGGAGCGCTTACAACGGAAGAACTGGATCAGGTAGAAGCGAAAAGAAACGAAGAAGTGCAGAGGCTTCTTGCCCAGAAAAATCAGGAATAAAAATAATAAAATAAACATAAAATGAGGGCCTGTGGGAATATCCATGGGCCCTCTCTTTGCTTGAATTTTTTTACAGTGCATCGTGCACAATCTGAAGTGCCTGATGTAATGCTTCTGCTCCAATCTGTCCGGGTGCAGAAGCCTGTGCGCCGGAACCAAATGTCAGACAGGATCCAAATATCTCACAGGCAATACGGCTGATACTTCCAAGCCCTGCCATGGACATCGTGATGATCGGCCTGTCGGCATAGTCGGATGCCATCTCTTCAGTTGCGGAAAGAAGAGTCAGGACATCTTTTTTCGTCTGCGGCATAACAGCCATCTTAGGGATATCGGCTCCCATATCCTGCATTTTGCGAAGACGGTATAGAAGATCAGATTTGGCAGGTGTTTTGTCAAAATCATGGTTAGAGGCAATGACCTTTGCACCGGAAGCGTGAATTGTATCAATCATCTCCCGTACAATGTCATCTCCTGTAAAGATCTCTACGTCAATAATATCAGCATTGCCGGTTGCTGCAACTGCTTTGTTAAGTTCGGCATATTTTTCTGTGGACATTGGATGTACGCCGCCCTCTTTGTCTGTACGGAATGTACAGAGAAGAGGAGTATCACCCATTACATTACGAAGTTCTTTTACGAGTTCTGTGACTTTTGCAATATCTTCGACATCTTCATACCAGTCCATACGCCATTCCATCAGATCCATATGCATATCAAGATATGTACGGGTAAGGGAAAGGATGTCCTCTTTTGTCTTACCGACATTAGGAATGCAGATTGCCGGAATTCCGTTTCCAAGTTCCAGATTTCTTACTTTTACAGTGTTCATAGAAAACTTCTCCTTAATCTTCATAAACGTAGGAAATTCCCAGTTTTTCTTTCATATATTCGCTGTCCACACGTTTGCCGAGAATCAGTTCGATAGCGGCAATTGCCTGGAAGAGCATCATGCCCTGACCATTCATTGTTTTACATCCTGCATGTCGTGCCATTTTGAGCATTGTTGTTTCGTGTGGTGCGTAGACAACATCCGTTACGATAAGATCAGGGCGGAAGAAAGAAGGATCAGGAATATAGGTAATTCCTTCGAGCGGTTTCATTCCAACACCTGTGGCATTTGTGAAAAGATAAGATGAATGCATCTCTTCTTTTAATTTGTCCAGATCTTCCAGTGGGTAGAATGTTGCTTTACAATTGGTGTTTTCGTTGATTTTCTTTACCGTATCGAGTGCATTCTGTTTGAATTTGTCATCTCTTGCGAAGATAGACATCTCAGCAACACCATCCAGTGCAGCCTGGATCTCAACAGCAGTAGCAGCTCCGCCGGAACCTACAATTGTTACTTTCTTTCCGGTAGGGTCAATGTCATTGTCCTTTAAAGACTGTACATAACCGATACCGTCTGTGATGTGTCCGACCAGGTAGCCGTCTTTATTGACGATGGTATTTACCGCACCACAGAGTTTGGCAGCTGGAGAGATTTCATCCAGATACTGATGTACGATTGTCTTATTTGGCATAGAAACATTGGCACCACGGAGCTTCAGTGCACGTAAGCCCTTGATTGCATCTTCAAGTTCAGGTGCATCTACTTCAAATGCGAGATTTACGATATCAACACCCAGCTTTTCGTAAGCTGCATTATGTGTTGCAGGTGACTGCGAGTGGCGGATTGGATAAGCCAGAAGACCGATTAATTCGGTGTGTCCGGTAATCTGATGTCTTTCCATAATAATAATCTCCTTTTTGTAATAAAACTTTATCTTTGCTTATATTTTAACAAATTATAGATGCATAAACAAATGCTAAACAGATACGGAAATGATAGAAAATGACTATTGATCTGCAGTGCAAGTTCTATAAAGAGCGAAGAAGTGCATATACTTTAACAGCACAACGGGAAGGAGCAGGGAAAGTGGACACAGAACAGTTATATAAAGATATAAAAGCAAGAACGCACGGAGAAATCTATATCGGTGTTGTAGGACCGGTAAGAACGGGGAAATCGACATTTATTAAGCGTTTTATGGATGTAATGGTATTGCCGAGAATGGAAGATGAACATATGAAAGAGCAGACAAGAGACGAACTTCCGCAGTCTGCCGCAGGCAAAACGATTATGACAACAGAACCAAAATTTGTACCGAAAGATGCGGCAGTAATACATCTGAACCGGGACGTTGAAGTGAAGGTTCGTCTGATAGACTGTGTCGGATATTTGGTGAAGGGTGCTTCGGGATACGAGGAGGCCGGGCATGAACGTATGGTAAAAACCCCGTGGTACCAGGAAGAAATACCATTTACCAAAGCGGCAGTGACAGGTACCCAGAAAGTGATACGTGAGCATGCAACGATAGGAATCGTGGTCACAACAGACGGAACGATCACAGATATCCCGTCAGATAATTATGAAGATGCGGAGGAACGTACGATAAGGGAACTTCAGTCGATCCGGAAACCGTTCGTGGTATTGGTAAATTCAAAAAAACCGCATGGACAGGAAGCTAAAGAAAAGGTTAAAAAGCTGGAAGATACCTATCAGGTCAGAGCGATGACTGTAAATTGTGAACAGGTAAAAGAAGAAGATATTTACCAGATTCTGGAGGCCGTTTTGTATGAATTTCCGGTATCGGAGGTACAGTTTTATATACCGAAATGGGTGGAAATGCTTCCGGTTACGCATAAGATCAAACAGGATCTGCTGGAACATATACAAGAAATTCTTGGAAATCTTGAAGAAATTAAGGATGCGGTATCTTTGACCGGGAGGCCGGACAGTTCTTACATAAAAGACTGGTATGTAGAACAGATACAGATGGATACAGGCTGTGTTATCATTCGGATCCATATGTATGAAAAGTATTATTATGAAATGTTGAGCGAGATGACGGGAACTACAATTTCAGGTCAGTATGACCTGATAAAGACGCTGAAGAAGCTTTCAATGTTAAAGAATGAATATGAAAATGTAGAAGATGCATTTACAGCAGTCCGGATGAAAGGGTATGGAGTAGTCAGTCCGACAAAAGAAGAGATTATTCTGGATGAACCGGAGATCATCAGACAGGGAAATAAATATGGGGTGAAAATTCATTCGCAGGCGCCTTCCATTCATTTGATCCGTGCAAATATAGAGACGGAGATAGCCCCGATTGTTGGAAATGAGCAGCAGGCGGAAGATTTGATCCAGTATATTAAAAATGAAGAAAAAATGGAAGGAGGTATCTGGAAAACCAGTATATTCGGAAAAACAGTGGAAGAACTGGTTATGGACGGCCTGAAAAATAAGATGGCGGTCATCAATGAAGAAAGCCAGGAAAAACTTCAGGATAGTATGCAGAAAATCGTAAATGACAGTAATGGAGGCATGGTATGCATTATCATTTAGAAAAAAAGTAAATAAATATGAAAAAATACTTGAAATCTGTGAATGACCGTGTCTATAATATGAATTAGAAATTGGTAAAGGGGCCATACTCGTCAGGGTGTGGTCTCTTTTTTTACCATAATAGATAATAAGAATCTGGAGGATGATAAAAATGAAAGATTACACGTTCAAAGTACCGCAGGATATTGTATTTGGTGTAGGTTCTTTAAAAAGACTGCCGGAGCTTCTTGAAAAAAGCGGTTCTAAAAAGATGATGGTAGTATCAGACAGAGGGCTGGAAAAATTAGGAGTCGTACAGAAAGTGCTGGATATTGTGGAGACAGAAGGTATAGAAACAGTAAGTTTTCTTGATATTCTTCCAAACCCTACAGTGGATATGGTAAATGCGGCGACAAAGGTATATAAGGAATCAGGAGCGACAAGTATCGTAGCACTTGGAGGCGGAAGCCCGATGGATGTTGCCAAGGCGGTAGGTGTTCTGGCAAGATACGGCGGATCCATTACAGAGTATGAAGGTGCACATCTTGTTCCGGGACCGATCGAACCAATCATTGCAATTCCGACAACAGCCGGTACGGGAAGTGAAGTGACGGCGTTCTCCGTTATTACAGATACCTCCAGAAATTATAAACTGACAGTATTCAGTTACGAATTACTTCCAAAATATGCACTGTTAGATCCGGAGATGATCATGTCTGTACCACCAATGGTTGCGGCTTCATGTGGAATTGATGCACTGATCCATGCATGGGAAGCATATACGTCACTTGGCGCCTCCCCATTTTCTGATGCAATGGCAGAAAAAGCAATGGAACTGATCGGTGGTAATATCCGTAGATTTGTGGCAAACAGAAAGGACGAGGAAGCTGCATGTGCAATGATGTCAGGAAGTATGTTTGCCGGAATTGCATTTGCATGGGCAAGACTGGGAGATGTACATGCTATGTCACATCCGGTCAGCGCATTCTTTGGTGTACAGCATGGAGTGGCGAACTCTATTCTGCTTCCTGTGATCGTAGAGTATAATGCGCTGGCAGATCACGGACGCTATGAAAAAATCTACAATTATATCAGTGAAGATAAAGAGCCGGTAAAAGATTTCAAACCAGAGATGCTGGTGGCAGAGATCAAGAAATTAAATGCATCTCTTGGTATTCCAAAGACTCTTTCTGAGGTCGGTGTAACAGAAGACAAGATTCCGCAGATGGCTGTAGATGCGATGAAGAGTGGAAATATTGCGGCTAATCCAAGACAGACAACATTAAAGGATGTGGAGATGTTGTACCGCAAAGCACTGTAAATAAAATAGCGAAAAAAGATAATAGAAAAAGATTCACATTTTGACCAATATTTTAGAAAATGGAAAATGTGAATCTTTTTTTGTGGGAACATGCGGAAAGCCGTGGAATAAGTTTTTTGGCATCCGTAAGTGTCGGAAATAAAGCTTATAAGATTGCATTATCATGACAAAAGAGTTAAAATATAAAGGTATATGACTATCACAGATAAATGTTGGAGGTACAATATGAAAGTAGCAATTATTACAGCAAATACAGATATATACAAAGGGACAAAAGCGAATGAAAGCGGAGAGGCAGTAAAGCTTGTAGCGGAAGAAGCCGGACTGGAAGTTGTATTTATGAGAGCACTGCCGCTGGACAGAGAAGTATTGTCCGCAATTATGAAACGTTTGGCAGATGGAAAAGCAGCAGATCTGATCCTTACCACAGGTGGAGCAGGGTGCAATCCGGACGATTGTACACCGGAAGCAACGATGGATATTGTAGAAAGACCGGTTCCGGGAATCCCGGAAGCAATGCGGGCACATACAATGAAGCTCACCAGACGCAGTATGCTGAATAGAAGTGCGGCAGGAATCTGTGGAGAGACTCTGATTGTTAATCTTCCGGGAAAAGCACAGGCAGTGAAGGAGAGTTTAAGATACTTACTTCCGGAGCTTGTACATGCTGTTAAGGTCATCAAAGGAGAAGTATAGGAGATATGAAGGTTACATACCTGGAACATAGTGGGTTTGCAGCAGAATATAAAGAATATGTGCTGATTTTTGACTGGTACAGGGGCAGCCTTCCGGAATTTGATCAGCAGAAAAAGATTTATGTATTTGCCAGTCACTCGCATTATGATCATTTTAATAAAAAAATCTTCGGGTGGAGTGAGCAATATCCAGATGTTCGGTACATCCTTTCAGCAGATATTGCAGGAAAAGAACAGTCAGAGGAACTGTCAGAGCGGACTGTATATGTAACTGCAAATAAGAAATATGATTTTGATGGTATAAAGGTACAGACACTTCAGTCTACCGATGAGGGGGTTGCATTTATTGTGTATATGGAAGACAAGGTAATCTATCATGCGGGGGATCTGAACTGGTGGCACTGGGAAGAAGAAACAGAAAGCTATAATGAACAGATGCGTCAGGATTATCAGAGGGAGATTGACAAGCTGAAAGATATTGTAATTGATATAGCGTTTGTTCCGCTGGATCCCAGACAGGAAAATCAGTATGCGTGGGGAATGGATTATTTTATGAAACATACCCATACAAAATATGTGTTTCCGATGCATATGTGGGGAGATTACGAAGTTTATGACCGTCTGATGGAGAATCCTGAGGCAGAGCCATACAAAGACCGTGTAATAGAGGTAAAAGAACCGGGGCAGGTATTTGAAGTGAATGTGTAATGCAAAGAATCAGAATAAAAAAGATTTGTTATTTTAATAAAATAGTGTTATAATAATAAACGCTTTTGAAAAAATGCAAGTAAGACAGATGATCGCAGCTGTAATTGCCGAAAGGCAGCAGGTGAGGAAAGTCCGGGCTTCACAGGGCAGGATGCCGGATAACGTCCGGTGGAGGTGACTCCAAGGATAGTGCAACAGAAATGTACCGCCAGGATCTGATCCTGGTAAGGTTGGAAGGGCAGTGTAAGAGACTACCGCCTTGCTGGTAACAGCAGGGGCATATGTAAACCCCATCCGAAGCAAGACCGGATAAAGACGATGTGGCGGCCCGTCACGTCTTAGGTAGGTCGCTTGAACCCGCTGGCAACGACGGGTCTAGATAGATGATCATCCAATGACATAACCCGGCTTATCGTCTTGCTTGTATAAAAAAGAGAACTTGTCAGCTGACAGGTTCTCTTTTTTGTCCTAAAGAAATTATTTACGTCTTCCGTCGTATTTTTCTTCACAGTATTTACAGCGGTAGACTTCCTTTTCAGGATCGGTAAGTACAAATATATGATCCAGTCCCTGTTCGATCGAGGTGATGCAGCGCGGGTTTTTGCAGTGGATTACATTGCGGATCTCGTGAGGCAGATGAAGCGCTTTCTTATCTACAATCGCGGAATTTTTAATAATATTTACGGTGATGTTATGATCAATAAAACCGAGAATGTCCAGATCCATAAAGTCGATAGGGCATTCAATCTTCATGATATCTTTCTTTCCCATTTTATTACTTTTTGCATTTTTAATGATCGCAACACAGCAGTCCAGTTTGTCCAGATGCAGATATTTATAGATATCCATGCTTCGCCCTGCCTGAATATGATCCAGAACAAATCCTTCTTCGATACGACCAACAGTTAATGTATTTTTTACCATTGTTATTATCCTCCTAAACTTCAATTCCCAAAAGTGTAAGTATCAGTGCCATACGGATGTAAACACCATATTGTACCTGCTTGAAGTAAGCAGCTCTCGGATCATTATCTACCTCTGTGGCAATTTCATTTACTCTTGGAAGCGGATGGAGAATATACATATCTTCTTTTGCCAGTTCCATCTTTTTGTTATCCAGGATGTAGAAGTCTTTCATGCGTACATAATCTTCTTCGTTAAAGAAACGTTCTTTCTGAACACGGGTCATGTAAAGAATGTCCAGATCAGGAAGGGCATCTTCCAGCCGTACAACCTCTTCGTAAGGAATGTTCTGACGATCTAATACATCATTCTTGATATAGCTTGGAAGTTTTAATTCTTCTGGTGAGATCAGAACAAAACGAATACCCGGATAACGTACCAGCGCATGAATCAGAGAGTGTACGGTACGGCCGAATTTCAGATCCCCGCATAATCCGATCGTCATATTGTCAAGACGGCCTTTTAAAGAACGGATCGTGAGCATATCAGTAAGAGTCTGTGTCGGATGCTGATGTCCGCCGTCACCGGCATTGATTACCGGAATCGTGGCGTGCTGGCTTGCAACCATAGCAGCCCCTTCTTTTGGATGGCGCATTGCACAGATGTCTGCGAAGCAGGAAATTACACGGATTGTATCTGCTACACTTTCCCCCTTGGAAGCAGAACTTGAATCGGCAGATGAGAAACCAAGAACGCTGCCGCCAAGATTGATCATGGCTGCTTCGTGGCTTAATCTGGTACGTGTACTTGGTTCGTAGAAAAGAGTGGCAAGTTTTTTGCCCTCGCATGCATGTGCATATTTTTCGGGATTGGCTTCAATGTCTTTCGCAATATCCATCAGGTTGTCTAGTTCTTCCACGGAAAAATCTAGTGGACTTAATAAGTGTTTCATGTAAAAACCTCCTGTTTTATAAATAAGTTAATAAATCACTTACGGATTTTCTCTTAGGTGTGTCCGGATCGATATCCGGATGTCCGATCGCGATGAGAGCGGCAAGTTCCTGGTCTTCCGGAATCTGCAGCAGATCTGTGATACCGTCTTCATCCCAGATTCCCATAATAACAGTTCCGAGACCGGCATCATGTGCGGCGAGACAAAATGTCTGGCAGGCGGCGCCTACATCGAACATCTGCCAGCGGTCTTCTTTTTTGGTACTGTAAGAACCGTCACGTTCAAAGCCGCAACGGCCTTTTTTGAAAGTAACTGCTATCAGCATCGGTGCCTGCTTTATAATTTTTGCATTGAAATCTGGGGTATAATCGGTAACGATTTTATCAAGAACAGAAGAATCTTCAATTGCTGTATAACGTGTGATCTGGGTGTTTTTCCAAGATGGAGAATAAGATGCCGCCTCGATCACAGATTCTAATGTGGCATGATTTACAGAATCAGGTTTGAATTTGCGAATACTGCGTCTTGTTTTCATACATTCAATTGTATTCATGGTTTCACCTCCGTTTTCAAATCTTTCATACATCATATAATATTTAACATGGATTTTCAATGTCTTGAAATAATTTTTAAAGAAATTTAATCTATGTAATTTTTTGAAATGCTATGATACGGATGGGTAGATTTTATGGAAAGAATGTATTATAATTTAATAGATTTGCAGATTTTCTGCATAATATACATAAAGGAGAGAGTATATGGCATCATTGGAAGAGCTTAGGGCACAGCTTGGCAGTGTAGATGACAAGATCGTAGAACTTTACGAAGAGCGGATGAAACTCTGTGAAGAGATCGGAATCTGTAAGATTGAAAATGGCTATAAGACGTTTGACCGTCAGCGTGAAAAAAATACTATAACAGACGTGATGAACAAGGTATCATCCGATATTAATAAAAAGGGCATCGGGGAAGTGTATGAGCAGCTTCTTGCAATCAGCAGAAAGCTGCAGTATAAGCAGCTGGTTGAGGCTGGAGCACTTGGACGACTGCCGTTTATAGGAATTGATCTTCTAGATAAAGATACAGCCAGAGTTGTCTTTCAGGGGACGGAAGGTGCTTACAGTCAGGCTGCTATGGAGCATTATTTCGGAAAAGACTGTAATAATTATCATGTACATACGTTCCGGGAAGCAATGGAAGCAATCGAAGAAGGTGCAGCCGACTATGCGGTGCTTCCGATTGAAAATTCGACAGCAGGTGCAGTCAATGAGATTTATGATCTGCTGGTAGAATTTGAAAATTATATTGTCGGAGAGACGATCATTCCGATTAAAAATACGCTGTCCGGATTACCGGGGACAGACATTTCAGAGATTGAACGAGTATATTCCAAGGCAGAAGCATTGATGCAGGCATCACATTTTCTGGGAGATCATGGTGACTGGCAGCAGATCAGTGTGGCAAATACCGCACTGGCGGCAAAGAAGATCCTGGAAGATCAGGATAAGCGCCATGCGGCAGTGTGCAGTGCATATGCGGCATCTGTGTATGGTCTGTCCGTGCTTGCAGATAATATCAATGATGAAAAGAACAATTCTACCAGATTTATCGTGATCACCAATCAGAAAGTATTCCTGAAGGATGCAACAAAGATCAGTATCTGCCTGGAACTTCCACATGAAAGCAGTTCTCTTTATCATCTGCTGTCGCATTTTGCATACAATGATCTGAATATGACTAAGATTGAATCAAGACCAATGGAAGGAAAAAGCTGGGAATACCGCTTCTTCATTGATTTTGAGGGAAATCTTGCAGATCCGGCAGTAAAGAATGCAATCCGTGGTTTGCGTGAGGAAAGCAGAAACTTGAGAATTCTTGGAAATTATTAAAAGAAAAAACACAACGTCGAGGTCATCAGGCAGAGGCAGAATGGATATATATTGGAGGAAAGACGATGAGAACAAATGAACTGATGTTATATAAACATATGGAGAACGGACAGATTCTGCAGGATATCACATTCTTGATCGAGAATTATCAGAATGACTATTATAATATGGAAGATATGAAAGGACTGTTATATGATGCAGTCAACGAGATCCTGGAGATGGCAGTCAGCCATGGATTCGAGGGTGATCTCTGGCATAATTATCTGACTTACCTGATGGCAAGCCATGAGAATGCTTACAGTACATCCTGCGAAATTGTCGGATCGGTAGATGGAAGCATCAATCAGGTTGCACTGCACGATTTCGAAATATTCAAAGAATTATTTGATTATGACTTCGCAGATATGGAAAGTGTGATGGGCGTTGACTGTATTTCCATGCTGCATGATTATGTGGGAACAAGCGGACACGGAAGTGTGTTCAACCAAAGAATCCGGGATCGTATCTGCGATCTGAGCAAATCACTTGCAAAAGCAGAGACGGCAGAAGAATTTAAAGCTGTTATAACACAGTTTTACAAGGAATTCGGTGTCGGAAAACTTGGACTTCACAAAGCATTTCGTATTGCGCACACAGAAGAGGGGGCATTGATCGAACCGATCACAAAGATTGCGCACGTACATCTGGATGATCTGGTAGGATACGAGATCGCCAAGAAAAAACTGATCGATAATACAAAAGCATTTGTTGAGGGAAAGAAAGCAAATAACTGTCTGCTGTTCGGTGATGCGGGAACAGGAAAATCTTCTTCTATCAAAGCAATCCTGAACCAGTACTATGACCAGGGACTGCGTATGATCGAAGTATACAAACATCAGTTCCAGGATTTGAATGATGTGATCGCACAGATTAAGAATCGCAATTACAAATTTATCATTTACATGGATGATCTTTCTTTTGAAGAATTCGAGATTGAATATAAATATCTGAAAGCTGTGATCGAAGGCGGACTTGAAAAGAAGCCTGATAATGTATTGATCTATGCAACTTCAAACAGAAGACATCTGATCCGCGAGACATTCAAAGATAAAGAAGACAGAGATGAAGAACTTCATACAAATGATACCGTTCAGGAAAAACTGTCTCTGGTGGCAAGATTCGGTGTTACTATATACTTTGGAAAGCCGGATAAGAAACAGTTCCAGGAGATTGTGCGTGAACTGGCAAAGAAAAACGGAATTGACATGTCAGACGATGAATTATTCCTGGAAGCAAATAAATGGGAATTAAGTCACGGTGGATTATCCGGAAGAACTGCCCAGCAGTTTATCGATTATCTGGCCGGAACCAGATAAAATGTAATGTATTGTAAAAAATGTGCAGAAATTAATCCTGCACATTTTTTATATTTGAAATATCGGAGTCAATGACCAGAGAATAGTTTGTATAGTAAACAACGAATCCCGGCTTTGCCCCGTTCGGTTTCTTGACATGTTTTTTCTGGATATAGTCGATCTCCACTTTGTCTGCTCCACGGTTTTTAGAGTAGTAAGCGGCCAGACGACCTGCTTCTTCAAAGGTACGGTCCGGAAGTTCATCCCCGCCGCTTTTGACGATAACGTGAGATCCCGGAGCACCTTTTGCATGGAACCACCAGTCATTGCCATTGGCAAAAGAAAAAGTAAGTTCTTCATTTTGCAGGTTGTTCTTTCCAACGTACATATCATAACCATCACTGGAAATGTAATGCATTGGTTTGCTGGTCAGTTTAACTTTTTTCTTCGTATGTTTTCTGCGGATATAGCCGCTCTGCATCAGTTCCTCTTTGATCTGAGCAAGATCCGCTTCGTTCAGAGCAATGTCAAGTGCGTTGCTGATAGATTCCAGATACTGGATATCATCGGCAGTTTCCTGGATCAGCTTCGTCAATGCTTCAAATGTACGCTTCTGTTTGTTGTATTTTGCAAAATAACGTTGTGCATTCTCGCCCGGAGTCTGTGTCGGATCAAGCGGGATAGTAATCTCTTCGTTGGTATAATAATTCAGGGCAGTCAGTTCTTTTGATCCCGGTTCCAGATTATAGCCGTAAGTATTGATCAGTTCTCCGTAAACTTTATATTTGTCACGCTTTTCCGTTCCCTTTAACTGCTTGGACTGAAGATCGTATTTTTTGCGGTTCCGTTCCAGTGCTGTCTGGACAACATGCCGGAGATCTGCACTTTTCTGATGGATTCTGGTCAGTGTGTTACGTGTGGAATAATACGTATAGAGGACTTCCGAGATGGAAAAGAACTCTTTTTTTGTATATTCGTTAAAATGTGTGACCGGAAGGGCACTGAATTCCTTTGGTGCATTTCCATTATAATAAATAGAAGGATGGAAATTTCCCTGTCTTACGTCCTCCATATAATAGGTAAACTGACGGTACAGATGTGTCAGTACATCTTCGGAAAGATCATGCGCCGTCATGGAAGAGTCCACACCTGCAAGATAACAGATCTCTTCGGCAATGACCGGGCTGATACCTGTCATGCTGGAATAGATTGCTTTGGATATCGTCATCGGTTTTGCAAGGATTGCCGAAATGAATTCTTCCTGCGTAGCCGTCATCGGATTCTTTTTCGACATCGTATCCGGAATAAAGTAATCGCGTCCTGGCAATACTTCACGTACCGAACTCATCTGTGCAGAGACGTGCTTGATACTGTCGATGATGCGTCCGTTCAGATCACAGAAAATAATGTTGCTGTGTTTTCCCATGATCTCGATGATCAGTTTTTTCCTGCACAAGTCACCCATCTCATCCAGATGCTCAATATCCAGGTGGATGATACGCTCGAGTGACGGCTGGGAGACTGCGGTAATCCGTCCGCCTCCGATATGCTTGCGCAGAAGCATGCAGAATCCAGGAGCTGTCATCGGACTTGGTTTGTTCTCGTTGGTTAAATAGATAAGTGGAAGAGAAGCACTGGCAGAGATATAGAGCCTTTTTTGTCCTTCATTTCCTTTTATTGTTAAAAGCAGTTCGTCATTTTCTGGCTGGGCGATCTTGGAGATACGTCCGCCGACCAGAGTATGTTCTAATTCCTGAACGACTGCTGCGACTGTGATTCCGTCAAAAGCCATAAAAAGACCTTCCTTTCCTTACAGAATTTCATATTTGTCTAGTATAGCATAGTTGACGAACTTTGCCAAATGTCTTATAATAAATGCTGGTTTATTTTAAATAATGAATAAGAAGAGGATCATATCATGATTAAGAGTATGACAGGATTCGGACGCTGCGAAGCGGCTGATGAGGAACGTAAATTCACGGTTGAGATGAAGGGAGTGAATCATCGTTATCTGGATGCCAATATCCGTATGCCGAAGAAGCTTAATTTTTTTGAAAGTGCCATTCGAAGCCTTTTAAAGGAAAGTGTTCATCGTGGAAAGGTGGACATCTTTATTACATATGAAGACTTTTCAGAGAGTCAGGTCTCTTTAAAATACAATGAGACACTGGCAGCAGAATATCTGGAAAAGTTTAAAATGATGGAAGAAAAATTCTCACTGGAGAATGACATCCGTGTATCCACATTGTCCCGTTATCCGGAAGTCCTCACAATGGAAGAGAAGATGGATGATGAAGAAGAACTGTGGAAAGGACTTAAGAAAGCACTGGATGGTGCGATCGCACAGTTCGTACAGACTAGAACCGTAGAGGGAGAGAATCTGAAGAAGGATCTGATCGCGAAGCTGGACGGTATGCTTGAACTGGTCGGACAGATTGAAGAACGTGCACCGAAGATCATTGCGGAGTACAGAGAAAAGCTAGAAGGAAAAGTAAAAGAACTTCTGGAGGACACACAGATCGATGAGGGACGGATTGCATCAGAGATCGTGATCTTTGCGGACAAGATCTGTACCGATGAAGAAGTGGTACGTCTGAGAAGTCATGTGGAACATATGAAGGCAACCCTTCAGTCTGATGACAGTGGAATCGGACGTAAGCTTGATTTCATTGCACAGGAGATGAACCGTGAAGCGAATACGATTCTTTCGAAGGCGAATGATCTGGAGACTTCCAATATCGGAATCGAACTTAAGACAGAGATTGAGAAAGTCAGAGAGCAGATACAGAATATTGAATAAATCAGATTGTTAAGAAGATTAAAAGAGGGTATCCAAATGAGAGAAAAAGGGATTCTGATCGTTGTATCAGGTTTTTCAGGTTCCGGTAAGGGAACCATTATGAAAGAGCTGTTAAAACAGTATGATAATTATGCATTATCTATTTCCGCCACCACCAGAAATCCGCGTCCGGGAGAAGAAGACGGACGGGAATATTTCTTCAAAACTGTAGAAGATTTTGAAAAAATGATTGCGAAAGAAGAACTGATAGAGTATGCTAGGTACGTGGATAATTACTATGGAACGCCGCGTGCATATGTAGAGGAGCAGTTAGAGGCAGGAAAAGATGTGATTCTTGAGATAGAAATTCAGGGAGCGTTGAAAGTAAAAGAAAAATTCCCGGATACACTGCTTTTGTTTGTAACACCGCCGAGCGCAGAGGAACTTAAGAGCCGTCTGGTGGGCCGTGGAACAGAGACAATGGACGTGATCGAATTCCGCATGAACCGTGCGAAAGAAGAAGCACTGGAGATGGATCAATATGATTATCTGATCATAAATGATGACTTGCAGGAATGCGTAGAAGAGATGCATCAGATCATCCAGGGTGAGCACAGAAGAAGTTTCCGTAACGCTGAATTTATAGAGCATATGAAAGAAGAATTGAAAGGAGAATAAGTGTATGTTACATCCATCTTACACAGACTTAATGAAAGTAGTAAATAAAGACGTTGAAGAGGGCGAAACAAAGGTAGTTAACAGCCGTTATTCCATCGTTATGGCTACAGCAAAGAGAGCAAGAGAGATTATTGACGGATCTATGCCGCTCGTTGATGCAAAGGTTGGCGAAAAGCCGCTTTCTATTGCAATTGATGAGATGAATCAGGGAAAGATGACGATTATTGCACAGGATGAAGAGGAAGAAGAATAAAATCTGACACCTTAAGGATCCGTTGCAGACGGATTCTTTCAGACACATTGCTGACTGAGATACAAAAGGCAGATGCCGCAAGGTGTCTGCCTTTCTTGAACTGGATATAGCAAGATAGCAAAGATGTGTGCCGAATAGAATGCATACTGCAAAAATCAGAAATAAATAAAAAGGAGAACCGAATGAATATATTTTTCGTATCACTTGGCTGTGATAAGAACCTGGTAGATTCAGAGGTCATGCTTGGACTTCTGGATGCGAAAGGATACCAGATTGTTGATGATGAGACACAGGCAGATGTTATGGTGATTAATACCTGTTGTTTTATTCATGACGCAAAAGAAGAAAGTATCCAGACGATTCTGGATATGGCAAGATATAAAGAAGAAGGAAGATTAAAGGCATTGGTTGTAACCGGATGTCTGGCACAGAGATATAAGCAGGAGATTATTGATGAGATCCCGGAAGTTGATGTAGTGCTTGGGACGACTTCGTATGATAAGATTGTAGAAGCAGTAGAAGAAGCACTGGAAGGTAAATCAGAAGTAGAACTTGCCGATATCGATGCGCTGCCGCTTCCGGAGACAAAGAGACTTGTGACGACCGGAGGTCACTATGCATATCTGAAGATTGCAGAAGGCTGTGACAAACACTGTACATACTGTATTATCCCGAAAGTCCGTGGAAATTACCGCAGTGTACCGATGGAGCGTCTGATCAAAGAAGCACAGGAACTGGCTGACCAGGGCGTAAAAGAACTGATCCTAGTTGCACAGGAGACAACGGTATATGGACAGGATATTTACGGTGAAAAATCCCTGCATAAGCTTCTGAAAGAGTTATGTCAGATCAAAGGAATCCGCTGGATCCGCCTTCTGTACTGTTATCCGGAAGAGATTGATGACAATCTGATACAGGTAATGAAAGAAGAACCGAAGATCTGTCATTATCTGGATCTCCCAATCCAGCATGCAAGCGATGCGATCTTAAAGAGAATGGGAAGAAGAACTTCCAAGCAACAGCTGATCGATACGATCACAAAACTGAGAAAAGAGATTCCGGACATCGCACTTCGTACAACGTTGATCACCGGTTTTCCAGGGGAGACACAGGAGCAGCATGAAGAAGTAATGGAATTCGTAGATGAGATGGAATTTGAAAGACTGGGCGTATTTACTTATTCGCCGGAAGAAGATACTCCGGCGGCGACCATGCCGGATCAGATCGACGAAGAAGTAAAAGAAGACCGTCAGACAGATATTATGGAGCTGCAGCAGGAGATTGTATTCGATCAGGCAGAAGATATGATCGGAAAAGAAGTACTGGTTATGATCGAAGGAAAAGTTGCCGATGAGAATGCATATGTCGGAAGAACTTACCGCGATGCACCGAATGTAGACGGACTGATTTTTGTAAATACCGATGAAGAACTGATGACTGGTGATTTCGCAAAAGTGAAAGTTACCGGAGCAGCAGAATATGATTTGATAGGAGAGCTGATGTAATGAATTTACCAAATAAGTTAACTGTTTTAAGAGTAATCATGGTTCCGTTTTTTGTGTTTTTCATGCTGACAGGCGTGGGCGGAGCTGCAAACAAATGGATCGCATTGATTATTTTCTGCGTGGCAAGTCTTACAGATATGCTGGACGGAAAGATCGCCAGAGCCAGAAATCTTGTAACCAATTTCGGAAAGTTTATGGATCCGCTGGCAGATAAACTGCTTGTATGTTCGGCTATGATCTGCATGATCCCGCTTGGAAAACTGCAGGCATGGTTTGTAATCGTAATTATTGCAAGAGAATTTATCATCAGCGGATTCCGTCTGGTAGCAGCAGACAACGATATTGTGATCGCTGCAAGCTACTGGGGAAAATTCAAAACGGTATCCCAGATGTTCATGCTGATCCTTCTGATCGCAGATCTTGGCGGTGCATTTAACATGATCGCACAGGTACTGATCTGGGTATCTCTGGTACTTACAATCGTATCTTTGATCGATTATATTGCAAAGAATGTACAGGTACTGACACAGGGCGGTATGTAGGCTCAGAAGAAATTTGTAAAAAAGGCAGATAAGGATTCTTTTGAAAGAAATATGAGAAGGTTCTTCTTCGGGAATGGTATTTCCCCGAGAAGAACCTTTTGCAAATTGTGCCAAAAAAAGAGAAAATTCCATACAAAAATGTAGAGAAAAATCAATTGACGAATGTCGAAATATATGAGAAAATAAATACAAGTATGGATGTTAAAGAGATAACAAACCTTACGATAAGCAAACTTACATAGTTGAAAGGAGTTTTAAAATGATTTATTCACAGGAAGTAGAAATGATGTGTCCGGTAGCTCAGGGTGCAAACCACGGACCAGCTCCGATTCCGGAAGAAGCAAAATGGGTTCAGGCTAAGGAAATTAAAGATATCTCTGGTTTTACACATGGTGTAGGCTGGTGTGCTCCTCAGCAGGGTGCCTGTAAATTAACACTGAATGTTAAAGACGGTATCATCCAGGAGGCTCTCGTTGAGACTATCGGATGTTCAGGAATGACACATTCAGCAGCTATGGCTTCTGAGATTCTTCCAGGAAAAACTATTTTAGAGGCATTAAACACAGACCTTGTTTGTGATGCTATCAATACAGCAATGCGTGAGTTATTCCTGCAGATCGTATACGGAAGAACTCAGAGTGCATTCTCTGAAGACGGACTTGCTATCGGAGCCGGACTGGAAGACCTCGGAAAAGGACTTCGTTCACAGGTTGGTACAATGTACGGCACATTAGCGAAAGGTCCTCGTTACCTTGAAATGGCAGAAGGATATGTAACAGGTATCGCTCTTGATGAGAACGATGAGATCATTGGATATCAGTTCGTAAGCCTTGGAAAATTCACAGACTTCGTAAAAGCTGGAGACACTCCAAACGAAGCTTGGGAGAAAGCAAAAGGACAGTACGGACGTGTTGCAGATGCAGTTAAGATCATCGACCCACGTAAGGAGTAATCTCAATATTTTAAGGTAATTTAATCAGGAGGATAAATTAATGGCTTTATTTGAATCATATGAAAGAAGAATTGATAAAATCAATGAAGTATTGGCTGGTTATGGTATTTCTTCTATCGAAGAAGCACAGCAGATCACAAAGGATGCCGGACTTGATGTATACAATCAGATCAAAGGTATTCAGCCAATCTGTTTTGAAAATGCATGCTGGGCATACATCGTAGGTGCAGCAATTGCAATCAAAAAAGGATGTAAGACAGCAGCAGAAGCTGCAGCAGCAATCGGAGAGGGACTTCAGGCTTTCTGTATTCCTGGATCAGTTGCTGATCAGAGAAAAGTAGGTCTTGGACATGGTAACTTAGGAAAGATGCTTCTGGAAGAAGATACAGAGTGTTTCGCATTCCTGGCTGGTCATGAATCATTCGCAGCTGCTGAGGGTGCTATCGGTATCGCAGAGAAGGCTAACAAAGTTCGTAAGAAACCTCTTCGTGTTATCCTGAACGGTCTTGGAAAAGATGCTGCAAAGATTATCTCAAGAATTAACGGATTCACATATGTTCAGACAGAATATGATTACTACACAGGAGAACTGAAAGAAGTACAGAGAATCTCTTACTCTGACGGACTCCGTTCTAAAGTTAACTGCTACGGTGCTAACGACGTACGTGAAGGTGTTGCAATCATGCACAAAGAAGGCGTAGACGTATCTATCACAGGTAACTCTACAAACCCGACACGTTTCCAGCATCCGGTTGCAGGTACATATAAGAAAGAATGTATCGAGCAGGGCAAGAAGTACTTCTCAGTAGCATCAGGCGGTGGTACAGGACGTACACTTCACCCAGATAACATGGCTGCAGGTCCAGCTTCTTACGGTATGACAGATACTCTTGGACGTATGCACTCAGATGCACAGTTCGCAGGATCTTCATCAGTACCTGCTCACGTAGAAATGATGGGACTGATCGGAGCAGGAAACAACCCGATGGTTGGTATGACTGTTGCAGTTGCCGTTTCCGTAGAAGAAGCAGCTAAGGCTGGTAAGTTCTAAGAAATTGAATATTTAGTTTGGCTTGTATAGGCCGGATTTGAAAAGAGAGAACAAAAATGTTCTCTCTTTTTTTAGTGATGTGCGCCTAGCGGCGCACGTTTCTAAAGGGTTAAAGTCCCGAATCCGCCCGGTAGTGGGAAGGATATAGCCGAAGGCAAGGG
>NZ_JAOQJW010000032.1:0-39199 GCF_025567265.1 Dorea amylophila
AAGTTCGTTCCAGTTCAAGAAAACTACTAGCTTTCTTATCCCCTTTACTGTTTTAAGGTTCGACATTAAATGTCTGTTCTGAATAATTCTCTTTAGAATTTTCAGGGTTGTTGTCTATTGTTTAATTATCAAGGTTCGTTGTTGTTTTGTTCAACAGCTTGTTTAGTATATCATATACTCAACTGCTTGTCAAGAACTTTTTTAACTTATTTTTTTGCTTTCTTTTTACAAATCTTTCAAATAATTTGTTTGCGAAAGCTTATATATAATACCATGTATTTTTCGAAGTGTCAAGATGTTTTTTCAACTTTTTTCAACTTTTCTTTTTATACATTTTTCAGCATCATATATGGCCGTAAAAAAACTATCTGAAAGCTCGTTTCAGACAGTTCTCACTGGCCTAACGGAGAAAGAGGGATTTGAACCCTCGCGCCGGTTACCCGACCTACACCCTTAGCAGGGGCGCCTCTTCAGCCTCTTGAGTATTTCTCCAGCAAAAATGATTATACTAGAGGTTTACCCTAATGTCAATCATTTTTTCACTTTATTTTTCAACTTTATTTTTTACCTTATTTTTCAATTCTGACTTTCGGCTGATATTTTCAAATTCTTACTTCACATTTACGCTGGCTCAATTTTCTTTCCTCTGAGTACTCTTATGCTCTTTTGTCAATGAAAATCCGCGTCCGCTGACTTCTCTGACCTCACTTACGATTACAAAGCTTTCTAGATCAATATTCTTTACAATACGCTCCAACTGAGGCAGTTCACGATTTGACACAACAACGAGAAGCACCTGGTGGTCTTCCTGTGAATATCCACCCTCTGCACGCAGAATTGTAAGTCCCCGGTCCAGATGCCCGATAATCGCCTGACGAATCTGCTCCGGATTTCTGCTGATGATCTTAACCTCCATTTTAGATCCACCAAGGAGTAATACCTTATTCAGCACTGTTGTATAGATTATAACAAGAATAACTCCAGACAGATTGGATAGGTAAATGTACTTACAATAGTCGTAAATGCGAATTTCTTTCCAAGAAAAATAAATCCGACCACCAGCATCACAATATTAAATCCCAGCACGAACATCGAAACGAATAATCCGGTCAATCTGTCACTAAAAGTGCAATACCTGTCGTTCCTCCGGTCGGCAGCCCTGACGGAAACAGAAATTATTCCCCGCTGTAACTAAAAAAGGTCCACCGGACCTTTTTGTCGTATGCTTGGCAACAGAAAGAAAGACCAAGAGTTCATTATAAACTCTTGGTCTTTCTTTTTTGGGGACTATTCTTTTTTCACAGCCCCCTCAATCATTTACTTTATAAATTTTTTCTTCTGCGAAGTACGATAATCACAACCACAATTGCTGCAATAGAAAGAATTGCAAATAATCCAATCTGGGCTGTATCTCCTGTTTTCACAGTTTTTACTACATCCACAAATTTTTGATTATGATTTTCTTTCGTATTTTTTGTTACTTTTGTCACGCCAAGTTTTTTATCATAGATCCTTAAGGCTGTATCACTTGTCTTCTCCGCATCCGGACCTGATATAATGCTCAGAATTCCATATGCATCAATTATAAATTCTGTATCTTCAGCAAGATCATATCCTTCTGGTGCAGATACCTCACGTAAAATATACGATGTATCAACATTCAATTTTCGTTCGAATGACTCGGCTGAATCTCCTGTCGTCCACTCTGCTACAATCTTACCGGAGGATTTCTCAAGAATCTGCATCTTGGCTCCTGTCACAAATTCATGATTTGTATAATCCAGTTTTGATACACTAAGTTTTGTCACTTCATCACTGACTCCCGGTGC
Organism: Dorea amylophila; assembly: GCF_025567265.1. Classification (NCBI taxonomy): domain Bacteria; kingdom Bacillati; phylum Bacillota; class Clostridia; order Lachnospirales; family Lachnospiraceae; genus Dorea; species Dorea amylophila. The sequence continues at coordinate 1,830 of NZ_JAOQJW010000032.1, forward strand.
CTCGGCAAGTACTATAGCATCTTTGTTATCGTCTGCTTCAAGGGCACTAATCTGTGCATCTTCCGCTGTCAGAGAGTCAAGACTGAACATCACTGCCTGTGTACTTCTACTACTTCTTTTTGCTGTCAGTTGGTTAATCGTACCATCTGCAGATACCGTGAATTTCTTTGTTGCATATTCGTCAACAGTATGACCTGCTGGAGCTGAAACTTCTTTGAAGTAATAAGTTCCTGGTTCTACATTTTCAAATGTCATATAACCATTTTCATCTGATATCTGTGTGCCTATCAGAATGTCGCGGCCTTCACCACTAAGTACTTTATACAGTGCATAAGTTGCTCCCTTAAGCGGATCTTTACTGCCGTCTTTAGAAGTCTTCTGTACGCGTATGCTGATTGGATTATATGTATTTACAAATGTCGGCTCTTCTGTCGGTGCATTATCTTCAAGATAAGTAATGGCCGCCTCAAGATTTCCTGTTGTATCATCCTTTGTTACACTTACATTGACCTTGATTTCTCTGTCATCATAAGTAATTTGTCCCGGATCTGACGGAATCAATTCTTTAATTGTGTAATTATAATCTCCAACTTCATCAAATATAATGGAATCAAAGAGTACAGAACCATTGTCTGTATTTTTCTTAGTATCAATCAAGTTATTATTCTCATCAAACAACTGGAATGTAAATTCTCCCGGCTGAAGTTCAGCATTATTTAATACTTTCTTAACCGCTGGATCAATAGCTGCTGCTGTTACAGACATCTTATTTTCAAATGAGATTCCATCTACACTCTCGGATGAGTTATCCACATTTGTTCCATTTTTTATGTAAGTTATAGACGTATCCATGTTTTCATCCACATTTACCGTAACGGTATATACAGACGGATCATATTCAATATCGCTAACGTTATTTTCACCCTGCTCATTAATCTCTTTTACAGTGTAAGAATAAGTTCCTGCTGTATAATATGGAATTGTACGGAATGTAATCTTACCGGAAGCATCGTTTGTTTTTGTGTCAATCAATGTTCCATTTGAATCATACAGTCCAAATCGGAATTCTCCGGCTTCCAGATTACCACCTTTCAATGTCTTAGTTCCTGTAATCGTGGCAAGAGCATAATCCATACTCATTGTCATAAAGTGATAGTTATTAAATATCAGGAATTCATCGTCCTCTACTGGCTCAAATGTATTTCCGTCATCACCTTCGTATCCATCATAAGGAACAACGCTCTTCTCGACTGTTATCTGACCGTCCTTACTTACTGTTACCTTTGCCCTGTAAACAGCCTCGTCATAGTACATATTAGCTTCCTGCTGTTCTGGTACATTTTCAGAAATCGTGTAGTAATAATCTCCAGGTGTATCGTAGTTGATCTCTGTAAATGTAATATTTCCAGCTGCATCATTGGAAACCGTCTCACTGTATGCATCTTCACCTGTCAATGCATTTGCATATGTATCATCTGTTCTTGTAAGGGTGAAGCTAAATGCTCCGGCTGTTGATGCCAGCTCACCATCTACATATTTCTGTCCTGTAAATGATGTAGATACTTTGATTCCGTTATTGAATACAACCGACTCAACATTTTCTGTTGTTGTCTGTCCGTCTGCACCAGTTACAAGTTTCTTGTACTCAGATGCTGTTGCTGTTAATGCTGCTGCCGTATCATCCTTTGTCACGTCCACTTTTACAATATAAGCTGCATTGTCGTAAACAATATTGGCTTCCGGATTCTCCGGAGCTGCTTCACTGATCTTGTAGTAATGCGTTCCGGCATCTTTGTATGTCAATTCATCAAAGGTAATGAGTCCACTCTTATCATTACTTGCTGTAACTACTTTTGTTCCAGCTGTTACATTTCCATTTTCGTCACACTCTTCCATCTTGAAATCAAATTCTTTTTCAGATGGACTTCCTGCCAGATTCTTGGTTGCTGTCAGCTGAATCTTTGCGTCGGAATATGTGATTGTCTGGTTATTAAATGTAATGTCTTTTGTATCTGATACCGTGTTGTTGGCATCTGTCTTCTTAGTATCTGTTACTGTAGCCTTAAGAGAAACTTTTCCGTCTTCTACAGTCTTAGCAACGGTTACAGTTACAAGATAGCTTGATGTATCATACTTGATTCCTGATTTCGGATTATTCTGGTTCTCTGTAATCTTGTAATAATGCGTTCCCTCGTCTGTGTATGTGTAAGCCGGGAATGTAAACTTACCAGTGTTATCATTGGATACTGACTGTGGTGCTTCACCTTCAAATGCATCACCTGATGCATTTGTCTCAACGATGTCAAAGCTATACTCATCAGCTTTGGACACTTTCTTTCCATCCAGTGTCTTCATACCTTCTAAGCTTACAGAAGCACTCATGTTATTTGCAAATGTAATACTGTTATTCTCAACACTTACTCCAGTTTTTGTTTTGTAGTCGAAATCTTTGTAATATACAGCGTTTGTAGTAAGACCTGTACCACTTTCACTGTTATCATCTCCAACCACTACAACCACCGTATATACAGTGTTGTCGTAAGCAATTCCAGTGGTATCTGCGCTGTCATTTATTTCTCTTACATCATAGTAATGGATTCCTGCTTTCGTATAATAAATGGCTGGGAACTGGATTACTCCGTTCGCATCGTTTTTAATAACTCCGCTCTTGTAGCCACTCTCTAATAATCCGCCATCTGCTGATTTTTCAACAACTGTATAACGGAAAGCTTCTGCTGAAGGTTTATCATTCAAAGTCTTATTACCTGTAAATGTAATGGAACCATAACGTACACGGTTTGTAAATGCTGCAACATTATTATTGGCAATCTCTGTTCCGTTGACGGTTGTACCATTCTTATCTTTCAGAGCTGTCTGATCTGCATATTTTACAACGTCCTGAATCTGTGCTGTAAATGCATCTCTTGCCTCATTATTGGCAACTTTTACATGTACAAGATAAATGCTCTCATCGTAATCCATTCCCGCTATTGCCGGATTAGATGACTGCTTTTCAGAAATTCTGTAGTAGTAATCTCCTGTGGCATTATACTCGTAATCCGGAAATGTAATGCTTCCGTCTGCCTTATTCTTCACTGTCTTAATTGAAGCATCTTTTTTAACTGTTCCATTTGCATCAGCTTCTGCAATGTCAAATGAAAATTCACCATCCTGAAGTGTTAATGCTGCTCCAGTTGACTGATTTTTTCCAAGAAGTGTCTTCTGTCCATTGAGCTGAATACTTGTCTTTTTCGTCTTATTCTGGAATGTCATATCTGCTGATGTCTGGTCTGTAATCTGACCTCCATTGGCATTCTTGTAATACTGAACACTTGCAGAAAGATTTAATCCATTCTTTTCTACCGTTACAACTGCTGTGTAATAAGATTTATCATATGCGATATTCTCCTTGTTTCCAGCTTTCTCTGTAACCTTGTAGTAATAAGTTCCCGGTGCTGTAAATGGAATATCTTTGGATTCGATTGCTCCATTTGCACCATTCTTTACTTCTTCTGTGTATCCATTTGCAACTGCTGTTCCATTTTCATCGACCTGAATAATGTCAAATGTAAATGCATCTTTTTTTGCCTTATCGTTGTCAAGCATCTTCGTTCCGTGAAGTCGGATGCTTGTCTGCATCTTATTGGCAAAGTCTAAAGTACCTTTGCTTTCTTTATTCTTGGATGTATCAGAATAATTGTAATCTTTATAATACTTTGTGCTTGCAACAAGTCCGTCTGCAGTCTTTGTGACTTTTACAACAGCTGTGTATGTTGTCTTGTCGTAATGAACACTGTTGCCTATCTGTGAATTCTCACTGATCTCATAGTAATGAGTTCCGGATTTGGTGTAATCGATAGTCGGGAACTGGATTGCTCCGTTTTCTCCCTCACCAGTCTTGTTCGTAATGTTATCGGAAATTGTATTAACTACATTTCCGTCTTTATCTTTTTCTACAACTTTGAAAGAGAATTTATCTTTTGCCTCAGAACCATTGACTGTCTTATTACCAGTAAATGTTACCTGTGCTTTTAATGTCTTATTTGCAAATGTAATCTTATCTGCATTTGCTGCTGATTCCGAATTCATCTGATCAGCACTTGCATATTTTCTGTATGTAACAGAAGCTGTCAGGGAACCATCATTCTGTGCTGCTACTGACACATGTGCAATATATACACTCGGGTCATATTCCATGCCATCAGCATTTGCATTTACCTCTGTAACTTTATAGTAATAATCGCCTGCGGCATTGTAAGTAAATTCTGGAAATTCAATTGCTGCGGTTTCTGTTGTATTATTTGTTACTTCCCAGCTCTGGGCGTTATCTTTCACTGTTCCTTTTTCATCAGCTACTTCAACGACCTGATACTTATATGATGCTGTTGACGGCTGCCCATTCAAAGTCTTATTTCCTTGAAGGGAAGCCTTTACTTCTCTTACAATTGATGTATTTGAAAATGCTGCTCCCGTATCACTATTAACCAGATTGCCGTCCTTATAGTAGGCAACTGTTGCAGTCATGTTCTCATCTACAGTCACCACAACTTTGTAAACAGATGCATCATATCTGATATTCACATCACTGCCTGATACTTCTGAAATCTTGTAATAATATGTTCCAGGTGTCGTGTAAGTAATCTCATCAAAACTGATCTGACCATTCTCACCATTCTTTACATTCTGCTGATAGCCATTTTCAAGTACTGTTCCATTTTCATCAGTCTGCTGAAGAAGGAATGAGAATGCATCTTTCTGGGCGGAAGTTCCGTTTAAAGTCTTCGTACCTTTCAGTGTAACCTTCACAGATGCTGGTTTCTGTTCATTTCCCGGTTTCCATGGATTCTTATGAATCTCACCTTTAATATTCTCTACCGTATCTGCAAATACAGAACCGTTATGTGTTGCATAGATATCGACTGTTGCGTTCGGTGCAAGAATTGTTCCGGAATATAACTCTCCAAAAGTAATTTCTCCCTGCTGTGTACCGAAGTTCAGAAGGATTCTTCCTCCTGTTACGTCATAACCACCTGTTCCAGTTCCATTAATTGTAAAATGTGGTTTTGTAAATTCTTGTGCCACATCATACTTGATATTAAATGTTACAGAGCCAGTATCACCAAGACCAGTAATCTGAACATTATCTGCCCATTTTTTTAAATCACTTGCTTTGATATTAATAATATTATTTACATTTTCTACACACTCAATAACCTTAACAGATCCTGTTTTGCCAATCACATATTTCTCTGGATTTTCTGAATCAACCTGATCTGAACTTTTAAATCTAACACTATCTGTATCCTTTTTCTGATACATTGTACTTGCATATTGTCTTAACCCAGCCATTGCCTCATCAAAATTAATCTTATATGAGGAATTCTTAATGTTCACAACATCTTTCATTTTGTTGGATGGACCAAGATTGATTACTGAACCATTTGCAAGTTTCAGATTAAAGTTTGAATCCTGTGTATTTATCTCATATAAATCTCCTATAATCAGTGGATCTGCCTTACGGAAGAACTCACTTTTCATAGAATTTAATTCAAAGTTCTCTACATAGTTCAAATTAAAATCTCTTGCCTGTACTTCATCAGAGTTACCACTATTTGTATTGGCAAGCTTAAGATTTTTTACTGCAATATTACCTTCCATGTCTACGTGGTTCTTGTAATTATTTGCAAATACTGCAAAATCATTAACACTTCCAAGTGATGTTGCTGTTGGATTGGTAAATGTTTTGTCGTTATAAGAGGACTCGTAGTAATCGGAAATATTCAGTGTAACTGTTCCGCTTGCCACATCCACTGTTGCCTCTGTCTTTATAGAGTTCTTGCAATCAGCGCCCTTTGTAACCGTAATCGTAAATGCATTTTTATTAAAACCATTTACATCATATGTTCCACCTCTGTTCTTCATCAGATTACTTGCTAAGCCTTCTGATGGATTCAGGTTAGAGGCTGAAATCTTTTTATTATTTTCTGTATTTCCTGTATCAAATTTGATATTGAATTTTGTATTATTCTGATTTGTGATTCCATCTGTATTAACTACCAGCTTAATACTGTCATACCCGCTTCCGCTGACGCTTCCGTCTGTATTAGCAGCCAGTGTTGGAGCAACATCTGAAGCAGTTGCAGCTGCAGCTGCAACTGCATTTTCATTTGCCTGTGCGGTATCTGCCTGATTCTGCTCCGCATTGTTATCTGCGGAACTGGAGGCTTTTGCATCTGCCTGAGTATTTTTACTTTCTTCTGCCTGTGTGGCATCATCAGAAGTATTCTGATCTTCTTGAACTTCTTCGACCTGAGCACTTCCGGTACTTTTCGGTTCTTCTGTATTAACAGCTTCCTGTTTCTGGTTTTCTTCACTCTGAGTTTCTACTGCCGCCTGATCTTCCTTTGCATATAGGGATGTTCCTAACTGATAAGATGCATTTGCTGCGACAAGTGCAATTGCAAGTATCAAGGCGAGCCAACGTCTTGTATGTTTCATATTGTCCTACCTCCCCTTCTCATTGCGTTTCTTAGTTGCCATAAAGATTCCAAAGATGACCAGCAGCAATACAATTGCAACTGCGATGGCCATTCCGACTTTGTTTTCAAGTAATGTTTGAGCTAATGGTGTTCCTTCGTCTTTGGATGTCTTTTTGTTATCGAGTTTCTGATCTGCCAACGGCACCTGATCATCTGCACTCTGTACAACCTGAGATGTAGTGCCTTCTGTGTTGCCATCACCAAGTACGGTTGTGGATGCTCCTACTGTTTCACCAGTTGCTGCATTCGTTGTTCCTGGATTTTGTGCAACTGCCACGGTTGTTCCCGGTACCACTCTGTAGATTACATCATCTACAGTAATCTCTCCACCATCTACTACCACATAAGTAATTTCTGTATCTGCATTGATAGTATCCTGGCTATCACGATAGTAGATCGTATACTGACGGATATTTGAGTAGTAGCTATGACGAATTGTATCACTCTGTCCTTTCAGACGAATATATGTATGACCGTTGTTCTGATATTCAGCCGGACAATCAATTACTGCATCTTCTTCATTTGTCACAGTAATTGTCTGTGTCGTAATCTGCGAGCGATCTGCGATGTTCACATATTTGACTGTGATATCGTATCCATTTTCAGGAATCCATTTTTCTTTGTTATAATAATAGATGTTCGTCGTTCTAGATTTATCGCCGTATGTATGTTTGTAAGATGACTGCATGGAAGAATCCAACGTGTAAGTTACACCATCGTTTTCAATGGTGGATGCTACATCATAAGTTTGTGATTCATCAACTCCAATCTGTTGCGTAACAGTCTTAAGTGTCTTACCAGTCATCAAATCAATCAGATTGATGTTCCAGTCATAAGCTGTCTGACTGTCTACTTTTTGATATGCAATCTTTATACTCTTACCATTGTCTTCTTTTTTTAGAACTGCCTGGGCTTTTTCGTCAACTGCTTTATAATAATTCACAATACTCTTACCATTTTCATCGGTAGATGTCTGGCTGAAGGTTTTAGGTGCCTGATAAGTATATGTTCCGTAATATGTAATATTTTCAGAACTAAGTACATTTCCAGAATCATCGGTAAGCTGAACTCCGGCCTTATAAATATTGCTGTTTTTTGTGGAATCATGTTTCACATAGTCAACACTGTAACCGGAACTGGATTTATTATCGTCGTAACTGACAGAAACATTTCCATTTCCATTCAAATCATAATCAACATCGTTCACTACGCAAGATTCACTTGCCTCATATGTTCTGCTTTTTTCAGCTTCGCTTACAACTCCATTTGCCATCGGCACGTTTGTACTTGTATCACCTGTTAGATTTGCCTGCACTTGATACAGTTTTGCAGAAGCTTTAATATTCTTGTCGACCCCATATACCTCTACTGTATATACAGAATTTCCGTCATAATTCGCCAGATCAAGTACAAGAGTATCTCCTTTGAATGCCTGCTTCTTAGTGATTTCTTTATCATCTTCTTTTAAATCATAAAACAGAATATCTTTTCCTGTCTCATTATCAATCTGCATACTCCAGTGATTCTGCTGGTTTTTAGCATCCGAAGACCCTTTCAATATCTCCGTTGTATTTCCTGTAATGGTTATTGATTTCGCTGCATCCTGTGCATAAACCATGTAAGGATTTACGGTTGCTACGCCTGTAAATGTCAAAATTGCGGCTGTGATTGCAGCTATTCGTTTTCCACGTCCTGCATTTCCTTTCATCTTATTCATTCCCTTCTCTTTTATTTTGTACACGTAAAGTTTGAATATAGTTCCATTTTACGAAACATAAATACTATTATTTTCTTCTTCACTTATATTAAGACTTTTTCATAATTTTCTTTTTCCCTGGCCAAAGCCCAGTTATAAGCAAATCTTGAAGCGCCTGCGTACTGAAACATCTTAGTTTTCTGTACATTGTTTGGTATCAGCATTACTTTTATGACTTTTACCATCTGTTTCCTCCTGTATCAATTCCCGGACTTGCGATAGAACCCGCATTCTGTATCCGGATCGTCCGGTCTTCCAGCTGCTTTTGCAGGTCTTCGATCGTCTTCTTCTGTTCTTCTATCTCTTTTTTCAGATGGTAGATGATATCGATCAGCTGACTTCTCTTCAGTCTTCGGATTTCTTTGTCTGTCATCCGGCTCTCTCCTGGTTCTCTTCTTCTGCGTCTTCCTTTATGTCCATGCCACCCAGTGCGCCATCGATCATCTTGAGCAGTTCCAGTGCCGAGCGGAAGTTCTCTGTCTTTCCTTCTTCCACCCATGTAACTCTTCCCTGCCAGCTGCTATGTTGTCTTTGTTCTACTCTGATTATGAATGTTCCTTTTTCACCATTATTCTTCAACATCTCTTCATCACTCAACTTTCTTGCCATTTTTATCCGCTGTTTCTTCTCATGCTTTATAAAATAGTGGCTCTCTGTTCCGGGAAACGGATATCCCAATCGGTCAAAAAAAGCATCGATTTCGAAAACTGCTTCCAGCATTCCTCCAACGCGGATCGGTTCGGTCTGATATCTGTGATAAATACGTCCATTTATTTTTTCATCTTGATAATAATCAACACATAAAATAATTCCCCATGGTGTCCCAATATAATTCCCTGTATTACTCACGCGCCCATTATCCTTTCCCATCTTATTTTCAGACATTCCTACTTTGTATAATATTTTACCAAACGGCATGACAAAGAAACCGTCTAAACTTTTAAAAAAGCAGGTATTTTCTTCTGTTTTTCTTAGACTTTTTCAGACTGTCCTATATATTGGAATATGTTGTTATATTATAGCAAAAGAACCATCCTGGCTGCGTCCCGCATGCTGAATAGCTCTTTTCGACAGCTGAATAGTTTTTGATAAAAAGAGAAGGATCTTCAAGTGTTATCTTAAAGATCCTTTTCATATACTACACTGTTCACATAATATCTCACGCCGGTCCTCTGCCGGTCTGTGAGGAATTTGTAATTGATTCTCTTCTGAATTACCGCACAGTCTTCTCTCGTTGTATTGATCAGCAGTACCAGGTATTGTCCCTTGCTGTAATGGTTCACGACGTCACTGTTGCGGATCGATGTGCAAATGGATTCTTCCAGTCTCTTTGCCAGTCCTTCCAGCATGGCTCCTTCTTTCATCGGTCTTCCTTTGCTGTCCACAATGGTACACAGCATAAGATAGATCGACTGTCCGCTCCGTTCCAGCATCCTCACCAGATGATGATAGATTCCGCGGAATGTCGGATAACTGCACAGATATGCCCCTTTCGGGATTCCTTTTTCTTCCAGATTGTGCTGGATGTTGTCCAGTACGTCGTAGGAATGCATCACCTGGTTACCAAGCTGGTTCATGGAATCCAGAAGACGTTTGGACGGTTTTAATCCCCGTTCTTCAAAATATCGTTCTGCCGTTTCGGCGTACAGATCGGTGGCTTCTTCGTATCTTCCCAGCGCAACCATTGCTTCCATGGTCAATGCCTCCCAATCGGAGAATGGTTCGATATTCGATGCATATACTCCGAGATGTTCAAGCTGTGTATAGTTCTGCTTTTCCCGGTACAGTCCGGCTGCTTCTTCTACACATTCCCGGAACATGTCCTCATACCGTCTTGCTTCAATGGCAACCCAGATCACACTCTGCCGTTTCACAAGGAATTCTCCGGTATAGATCTCGAATATTTTTTCGAGGTCTTTTATCTTTTTATCCGGATTTTTCTCATGTTTTATTCTGTTGTATATCTGGTCAAATTCGGTTGCATCTTCCTGTACTTTGATCTCGTCATTCCAGTAGACGACACCGTTTCTGATCTCTATATAGTTTACATCCGGAAGTCCTGCTTTTTCCAGTCTCTTCTTTGCGTTGTAAATGACGCTCTGAAGGGCATGATGTACATTTTCCACTTCCCGTTCCCCGAACAGTTCCTGTTCCAGACGGTCCCTGCTGACACCTTTTTTCCTTTCATGTATCAGCATCTGCATCATGGAAGCGAACTGTGTCTCTCCTACTTTTCTTCCGAACAGGAATTTTCCGTCATATATCATGGAAAAACTGCCGAATGTCTTAACCTGTAATATTTTTTCTCTCATTTCCCTGTAATCCTTTTATACATTTTCATTGATCGTATGCTGGATTTTCTCTCTTACAATTGCTGCAATTTCTGTTGTCTTCATGTCTTTGTATTCTTCGTAAAGCAGCGGCTCTAAGAAATGTACCTGTACATTGACATGTTCTGTTGTCTTAGAGTCGAACGGCACGAAACAGTTGATCAGTGCTACCGGAATGATCGGACATCTTGCCCTGGTCGCTGCTTTGAAGCTGCCGCCTTTGAAGTCCTGTACCTGATTGCCCTGTCTGGATCTTGTTCCTTCCGGGAAGATCAGAAAGTTTCTTCCGTTCTTCACGTCATTGCTGACATTTACGATCACCTGCAGTGACTGACGCACATCTTCGCGGTCGATCATGTATGCCTTCATGCAGGTGAATACCTGCTTGAGAAATGGTACGTCGGCCACTTCTTTTTTGGCGACTACCGCGAACGGGCGCGGGCATGCTTCCATAATGGCGAGCACGTCGTAGAGTCCCTGGTGATTCGGGTAGAACATGAATCCGTCCTGTTCAGGGATGTTCTCCTGCCCATGTACCTCGATATGGATATTCCCGGATGTATTTGCCCGGTGATCGATGTATTTTAATAATTTATAGTGTTCTTCTTCCGTATATTTGTCTACGTGTCTGGCATGGTAGCATAACTTGTACCAGTAGACCGGCACGAAGAAAATATTCCGGAGTACCATCAGAAGGATTCTTCTCATATCTTTGCATACTCCTTGATCGCAGTTTCGTACAGGTTATTGCCTTCGCTGTCGATGACTACGATGAGCGGAAGGTTCTCGACCTGTAATTTACGGATGGCTTCGGTTCCGAGGTCTTCGTACGCAATGACTTCTGAGGATTTGATGCATTTGGATAACAGTGCACCGGCTCCTCCGATGGCTGCAAGGTATACGCATCCGTTACGTACTACCGCATCGATCACTGCCTGGCTTCTCTTGCCTTTTCCGATCATGGCCGTCTGACCAAGATCCAGCAGACGTGGTGCATACTTGTCCATACGGCTGGCGGTTGTCGGACCGGCTGATCCGATCGGGCGTCCTTCTCTTGCCGGAGATGGTCCCATGTAGTAGATTGCCTGGTCTTTGATATCGATCGGAAGTGATTCCCCGCGGTCCAGTGCTTCATCCATGCGCTTGTGCGCCGCATCTCTTGCCGTGTAGATGGTTCCTGTGACATATACATAATCTCCTGCGTGAAGAGATCTGGCTGTTTCTTTTGTAATTGGTGCTGTGATATGCTTGTCCATACTTACACCTCCCTGATGATATGACGGTTCACATGGCAGCAGATGTTGACTGCAACCGGCAGTCCTGCGATGTGTGTCGGGTATGTATTGACATTCACTGCAAGAGCTGTGGTCGTTCCTCCGAGTCCGCCCGGTCCGATTCCAAGCTTGTTGATCGTCTCAAGCATCTCTTCTTCCAGGTCTTTTACCCAAGTAGTTCCGGAATGGGATCCGGCTTCTCTTGTAAGGGCTTCTTTTGCCATCAGTGCACATTTTTCAAATGTTCCGCCGATTCCTACTCCGACTACCATCGGCGGACAGGCATTCGGTCCTGCGTCTCTGACTGCTGTAAGGATCGCTTCTTTTACTCCTTCGATCCCGTCGGCTGGTTTTAACATGAATACGCGGCTCATATTCTCGCTGCCGAATCCTTTTGGCGCAACCTTTATCTCTACTTTGTCTCCCGGCACGATACTGTAGTGGATCACTGCCGGTGTGTTGTCTTTGGTATTCTCGCGGATGATCGGATCTCCTACGACGGATTTTCTTAAGAATCCTTCTACGTATCCCTGACGGACACCTTCGTTGATGGCATCTTCCAGACTGCCTCCTTCGAAGTGTACGTCCTGACCGATCTTCATGAAGATGACAGCCATACCTGTATCCTGGCAGATTGGGATCATGTCTTCTGCAGCGATTTTCAGATTATCCTGCAGCTGATCCAGAATCTGACGGCCCAGTGGTGCTTCTTCTGTCTCCAGTGCGTGTTTCATTGCTTTGTCCATGTCATCGGCAAGGAAATGATTCGCCTGGATGCACATGTCTTTTATATTTTCTGTGATTGTATTTACATTGATCGTTCTCATCTATATCCTCCTGGGGACATGGGATTTTTTGGAACCTTCTGTTCCTGCTCAAAAAACCTGTCCTTTTTTATTTTACCCTGTTCCAAGATGATATACAAGTTTTTTTCGCCGTGGTATAATGGATTTAACACATTTTTCAGGAGGGATTATAATGACAACAAATGTAGATTTAGAGAAACTTCAAAAAGATGCCGTGGACATCTTTAATCAGGGTTTTGCCTGTTCAGAATCTGTCATTTATGCAATCAAAGAGAATTTTGAACTGGACATGTCGGATGATGCGATTGCTATGAGTTCCGGATTCCCATGGGGGCTTGGCGGAGGCGGATGTATCTGTGGTGCACTCGCCGGAGCAACGATGTGTATCGGATATTTCTTCGGACGTAAGACACCTGGTGATCCTAAGATTAACCGCTGTTTCAAGCTTTCGAACGAAATCCACGATTTCTTCAAGGAATACTGTGGTGCAACATGCTGCCGTGTTCTGACAAAAGGCAAAGAGAAGAATTCTCCGGAACGTAAAGCACAGTGTACAGACTTTGTAGCTGCTACTGTGAAGAAGACTGCGGAGATCATTCTTCGTGAACTTGCTGCAGATGAGGCGGAAAAATAAAAATATTTTTTTCAAAAAACGAGGCGGAAATTTTTTAATCTTCCGCCTCGTTTTATATCTTTATTCTTCTGTCTCTACGTTCTCTGCATCTTCTGTACTTTCTTCCGGCTCTACCAGATCATCTTCTGATTCATCGCCTCTACGTACTTTTGCGATACAAGCTACTTTATCGCCTTCCGGCAGGTTGATAAGCTTCACTCCGGATGTCACTCTTCCGAGTTCTGAGATTCCGTCACACTTCATACGGATGATGATTCCCTCCGTGTTGATGATCATGATCTCATTGTCCTCATCTACTGCTTTCACACCTACAACGTTACCGGTCTTCTCTGTGATCTTGTAGCACTTCACACCTTTACCGCCGCGGTTCTGGGCTGTGAATTCATCGATGGAAGTACGTTTGCCCATTCCGTATTCTGACACGATCAGCAGGTCTGTTCCCTGTGAATCGATCTGCATTCCGATCACTTCATCACTGTCTACCAGGTTCATACCACGGACACCCATGGATGTTCTTCCTGTCGGACGTACATCACTTTCATTGAAGCGGATACACTGTCCATACTTTGTAATCATGAATACATCATGATCGCTGTCTGTATATTTTACCTCGATCAGCTCATCTTCCTCACGGAGTGTGATTGCTGCAAGCCCTGTCTTTCTGACATTTGCATATTCTTTGATCGGGGTCTTCTTGATGAGACCTTTCTTGGTGGCCATCAGCAGATATTCGTCATCGTTATATTTCTCGATCGGAATGACCGCACTGATCTTCTCGCCCGGCATTAACTGTAACAGATTCACGATCGCAGTTCCTCTGGATGTTCTGCTTGCTTCCGGGATCTCGTATGCTTTCATGCGGTATACACGTCCGGTGTTCGTAAAGAACATCAGGTAGTGATGTGTATTGGTCATGAAGAGTTCTTCTACATAATCCTCGTCCAGCTTCTGCATACCTTTGATTCCCTTGCCTCCACGGTTCTGGGCTTTGAATGTATCGTGAGACATTCTCTTGATATATCCAAGTTTTGTCATCGTGATGACAACATCTTCCCTTGGGATCAGGTCTTCCATGGAGATATCGAACTCATCGAATCCGATGGATGTTCTTCTCTCATCTCCGTATTTATCACGGATCACAAGGATCTCTTCTTTGATCACACCAAGTAATAACTTTCTGTCTGCGAGGATCGCACGTAAATGTTCGATCTGCTCCATCAGTGCTTTATATTCTGCTTCGAGTTTTTCTCTTTCCAGACCTGTCAGGGCACGCAGTCTCATGTCTACGATTGCCTGCGCCTGTACATCTGTCAGTCCGAAACGCTCCATCAATTCTGATTTTGCGATCTGGACAGTCTGTGAACCTCTGATGATCTTGATCACTTCATCGATGTTATCTAATGCGATCAGTAATCCCTGTAAGATATGCGCACGTTCTTCGGCTTTATTTAACTCATACTGTGTACGGCGTGTCACAACTTCTTCCTGATGTCTCAGATAGTAGTTGAGCATCTCCATCAGGTTCATGACCTTCGGCTCGTTGCCGACCAGTGCCAACATGATCACACCGAATGTGTCCTGAAGCTGTGTATGTTTGTATAACTGGTTCAGGATAACATTTGCATTGGCATCTCTCCTGAGTTCAATGACTACGCGCATTCCTTCACGGCTTGACTGGTCACTTAAGTCTGTGATGCCGTCGATCTTCTTATCACGTACCAGTTCTGCAATCTTCTCGATCAGTCTTGCTTTATTCACCATGTAAGGAAGCTCACTTACGATGATGCGGCTCTTGCCGTTCGGCATCGCCTCGATATCTGTCACCGCACGCACACGGATCTTGCCGCGTCCGGTTCTGTATGCCTCTTCAATTCCTCTGGTTCCAAGTATCATACCTCCGGTCGGGAAGTCCGGTCCTTTGATGATCTTTAAGATCTCTTCGATCGTTGTCTCTTCTTTATCCTCGATCTGGTCATCGATGATCTGTACAACCGCATTGATTACTTCACGCAGGTTGTGCGGCGGGATATTGGTCGCCATACCTACAGCGATACCGGAAGTACCGTTGACCAGAAGGTTCGGGAATCTTGCCGGCAGAACGGTAGGTTCTTTCTCCGTCTCGTCAAAGTTCGGAATAAAATCAACGGTATTTTTATTAATATCCGCCGTTAATTCCATGGAAATCTTACTCAGTCTTGCCTCTGTGTATCGCATGGCGGCAGCACCGTCACCGTCCACAGAACCAAAGTTACCATGTCCGTCTACCAGCGGATATCTGGTAGACCATTCCTGTGCCATATTAACCAATGCGCCATAGATCGAACTGTCACCGTGCGGGTGATATTTACCCATTGTATCACCGACGATACGTGCACACTTTCTGTGCGGCTTGTCGGGACCGTTATTCAGTTCGATCATAGAGTACAGAATTCTTCTCTGTACCGGTTTCAAACCATCTCTTACATCCGGCAGTGCACGGGACGCAATAACACTCATCGCGTAGTCGATATAAGAGGTTTCCATTGTCTGTTTCAGATCCACTTCGTGGACTTTGTCAAATATATTGTCTTCCATCAATCTCTCAGAGATGTAAGTATCTCTGTTCCTCCTTTCTTCTACACGCTGTTATTATACATCCAGGTTCTTGACATATTTTGCATTTTCAACGATGAACTCACGTCTCGGTTCAACTTTGTCACCCATCAGGGTGGTGAATGTAAGGTCCAGTTCACTCGTTGTCTCATCGTCCATCGTTACACGTAAGAGGATACGGTGCTGTGGATCCATGGTGGTATCCCAGAGCTGCTCGGCATCCATCTCTCCCAGACCTTTGTAACGCTGGATCTTATTATTCCCGTCACGTCCGACTTCTTCGATGATCTTGCTTAATTCTTCGTCACTGTATGCATACCATACCTTCTTGTTCTTCTCAAGCTTGTAGAGCGGCGGTTGTGCCAGATATACATATCCCTGCTTGATCAGTTCCGGCATGAAACGGTAAATGAATGTCAGAAGCAATGTACTGATATGTGCACCGTCCACGTCGGCATCGGTCATGATGATGATCTTGTGATAACGCAGCTTGGAAATATCAAAATCCTCATGGATTCCGGTACCAAATGCTGTGATCATCGCCTTGATCTCGGCATTGCCGTAGATCTTATCCAGTCTTGCCTTCTCTACATTCAGGATCTTACCACGAAGCGGAAGGATTGCCTGTGTCGCACGGTCACGTGCAGTCTTCGCAGAACCACCGGCAGAATCTCCCTCTACGATGTAGATCTCACAATTCTCCGGATTCTTGTCAGAACAGTCTGCAAGCTTTCCCGGAAGTGCCATGTTATCAAGTGCTGATTTTCTACGTGTCAGGTCTCTTGCCTTTCTTGCAGCTTCTCTCGCACGCTGGGACATCACAGATTTCTCCACAATAATCTTACCAACGGCCGGATTCTGCTCAAGGAAGATCTCAAGCTGCCTGCTGACCACATTATCAACCGCACCTCTCGCCTCACTGTTACCAAGTTTCTGCTTGGTCTGTCCCTCGAACTGCGGATCTTCGATCTTGACACTGATGATTGCTGTCAGACCTTCACGGATATCTTCACCGCTTAAGTTCGGCTCATTTTCACGCAGAAGCTTATTCTTTCTTGCATAGTCATTAAATGTCTTTGTGATCGCATTACGGAATCCGACAACGTGTGTTCCGCCTTCCGGAGTCGTAATGTTATTGACAAATCCATACGTATTATCGCTGTAAGAATCGTTGTGCTGCATAGCCACTTCCACAGACACATTATTGACCATGCCTTCACAGTAAATGATCTGCTCATAAAGTGGTGTCGCACTCCGGTTCAGGTAAGAAACAAATTCTTTGATCCCGCCCTCGTAGTGGAATGTTCTTTCTTTTGGTTCTTCCTCACGGTCATCCCTGAGCACGATCTTCAGACCTTTTGTCAGGAAGGCCATCTCACGGAATCTCTGTTTCAGGACATTAAAATCAAAGATCGTTGTCTCGAAAATGGTATCATCCGGCAGGAATGTGACTTTTGTACCTGATTTTCCTTCTTCACATTCTCCGATCACTGCCAGTTTTTCCATAACTTTTCCGCGTTCATAACGCTGCTGGTAGATCTTTCCATCATGGAAGATCTCTACTTCCAGCCAGTTGGAGAGCGCATTTACAACAGATGCTCCAACACCGTGAAGTCCTCCGGATACCTTGTATCCTCCACCGCCGAACTTTCCTCCCGCATGCAGTACGGTAAATACGACTTCTACCGCAGGAAGCCCTGCTTTGTGGTTGATACCAACCGGAATTCCACGTCCATTATCGATAACGGTCACCGAATTGTCTTTATTGATTGTTACATAAATCGTATCACAGAAGCCTGCCAGAGCTTCATCTACGGCATTATCGACAATCTCGTATACAAGGTGATGCAAACCTCTGGAAGATGTACTTCCAATGTACATACCAGGACGTTTGCGGACTGCCTCAAGACCTTCCAATATCTGAATTTCATCTGCGCCGTATTCATGCTGTACTTTTTCTGTACCCATTCTCAGTCCTCCTAGTTTTCTTTCGTTACCTGTCCGTTTTGGACATGGAACACTTTGTTTATTGAAAAGCGGTGATTTACAAAATCCTCAACTCCTGTACAGGTGATCAGGGTCTGTATATCATGTATGCTGTCTAACAGATAGTTTTGCCTGTGTTTATCAAGTTCAGACAATACATCGTCAAGTAAAAGTATCGGTGTGTCATGCGTTGCCAGCCTGACCAGCTCAATCTCCGATAACTTCAAAGACAGGGCAGCCGTTCTCTGCTGTCCCTGGGAGCCATATCTGCGGATATCCATATCGCCGGTCAGAAATCCGATATCATCTCTGTGTGGTCCCACCGTTGTGCTCTTCATTCTGAGATCTCTGTCACGATACCGTTTCAGTGCCTGTTCAAACGGCAGATCCCCCGTACTTGGCTCATATATGATCTGCAGGCTTTCTTTGCCGCCGGTCAGCTTCTGATGGATCTTCGCAATGATCTCATTGATCTGTGCGACAAATTCTTTCCTTCTGGCGATCAGCCTCTCCCCATATTGTACCATCTGCATCTCCCATATTTCCAGTGTATCTGAAAGTTCTTTCTTACCGCCGAAACTTAACTCTTTCAGCAGACGGTTTCGCTGGTTCACGATACGGTTATAGTTCGACAGGTTATTCAGGTACACCTTATCGAGCTGCGAAAGTTCCAGATCGATAAATCTACGTCTCTCTGCAGGTCCGTTCTTGATGATATTGAGGTCTTCCGGCGAGAAGAATACAAGATTCACGATCCCGAAAAGTTCACTTGCTTTCCGGATCGGCATCTTGTTTATCGCAATCCCTTTCGGGCTGTTCTTCTTCAGGTGCATGTCGATCTGATAACTGATACCATTCTTCTCCACCACAGTCTCAATGTGGGATTCATCCTCACCGAACCGTATCATGTCCCTGTCTTTCGACCCGCGGTGGGATTTGGTCGTTCCGGACAGATACACCGCCTCCAGAATATTCGTCTTCCCCTGCGCATTGTTCCCGTAAAAAATATTCGTAGAACCGTCAAACTCCACATTCAGAAGATCATAATTTCTAAAATTCTTTAATTTCAGGGAATTAACCTTCAATTCTGATCTCTTCTCCGTCAAATAATACGATATCGCCGCCATATAACTTACGTCCGCGGCGTGTATCTGTCTCGCCATTTACCATGACCAGACCTTCCTGTATCACTTCTTTTGCTTCTACTCCGGATTCCACCATTCCCGCAGCTTTTAAAGCCTGTCCAAGCTTGATATATTCACCTCGTAATATAATTGTCTCCATACGTCTTGTATCCTCTCTCAGATATGCATTTCTTTGTATTTTTATGCATATTTTTCTTCTTTTAGCCGTTGTTTTATTATACTCATCGCTATATACTTTTGCAAGCATTCCTGCATTTTATCTTGTTTTTTATTTCGTACCCGAAAAGGCTCTCTTCAGGTCTTCCCGGACAGTCCTATGCTGCGGAGTTAAAGTTGACCGGAAGGATCAGGTAGACATAACTTTCCGCATCATCCTTGATAAAGCAAGGTGCTTTTGCATTCATCAGATAGATCGTCACTTCCTCATCATCGATAACACGGAGTGCATCGATCAGGAATTTCGGATTGAATCCGATCAGCAGATCTTTTCCTTCTTTCGTGATCATGATCTCTTCATTCATGGATCCGATCTGGGATTTGATTTTTAATTCCATCAGTTCATCGCCGATGTTGATGATGATCGGTTTTTTATCACCTTCTTTTACCAGAAGTGTTGCACGGTCGATACAGTTGAGCAGTTCTTTTTTGTTGATTCTTACTTTTGTCTCGTAATCACTGGATAACATCTGATCGATTCTGAAGTATTCACCTTCGATCAGGCGGGATACCACGATGGTATTATCAAATTCGAACACGATATGGTTCTTTGTGTATGAAATCGATACCACATTCTCAGCTTCTCCCGAAAGGATCTTACTGATCTCGATCAGGGTTTTTCCCGGTACAACCAGTTTTCTGTCCGCAACACTTTTCTTCAGCGGAACCTTACGGATGGAAATTCTGTGTCCGTCAAGCGAAACAACTTTCAGAATATTGTCACTGATATCAAACAATTCGCCGGTCATAAGCTTGTTGCTCTCGCTGTCAGAGATTGAGAAAATAGTCTGACGAATGACTTCTTTCAATGTGAATTGAGAAATTTCGATAGAATCTTCTTTTTCGATAATCGGTAAGTAGGCAAATTCATCACCAGGTTTGCCGGCAATATCAAACTTTGCTTTTTCACAGGTGATCACGGTCTGAAGATTATCTAACGTTTCGATCGTTACTTCATTATCCGGAAGTTTTCGAACGATTTCTGAAAAAATCTTCGCATCGATTGCGATCATACCACGATCGATGATGTCTCCGGAGATCTCTGTCATGATACCAAGTTCCATATCATTAGCTGTTAATTTGATAATATCTGTTGTTGCATCGATTAAGATACATTCAAGGATTGGCATTGTTGTTTTAGAAGGAACTGCTTTGGAAACAATACTGACACCTTTGACCAGATTCGATTTACTGCAGGTAATTTTCATGTGTGTATAACTCCTTTCGCACGTGTGTAATGGATAAATAAATAAAATAGTTTCCGCCTCAGCCGTCTTAGGGGATGTGGAAAAGAGGAAAAGTGCCTCCAGCCCACTGTTTGCAAGGAAAATCGGCTTTGAAAACTCTGTGGAATCTGACTGGATTATGTGTGGAACTGTTGTTGAAAACTTTTTCGTTTCTAAAGACAGTTGCAGAAATCCTGTGGTTTTCCCAAGGCTATCCCATAGTTATCCACATATGATAATTAGATTTTCCACATAGTTATTCACAGCTGAAAACAGCAAAATAAGGCTAAGCCGGGTTGATCTTCTTCTTTATGATATTAATAGTGTTAGAAAGAGTCTCGTCCGCCTGTAATTCGTTCTCGATTTTTTCGATTCCATGTTTGATGGTAGAATGATCTTTTCCCCCAAGGATGACACCGACTGCTTTTAATGAAGTTTCTGTCATATTACGGATCAGATACATGGCAATCTGGCGCGGAAAGACGATCTCGGCGTTACGTTTGCCGCCTTTGAGGTCGGCAATAGACACACCAAAATGATCGGAAACGATATCCAGGATCAGTTCCGGTGTAACTTCTCTCTTATTATCCGAAGAAATGATGTCTTTTAATGCTTCTGCTGCGAGCGCAATATCGATGGATTCGTTATTGTTCAGCTTATAAAGTGCGATCAGCTTATTAAGAGAGCCTTCAAGTTCTCGGATATTTGTCTTAACGTTCGTTGCGATATACTCGAGTACATCATTCGGAATGTTATATTTTTCCAAATGATCCAGTTCGATCTTCTTCTGAAGAATCGCCATACGGGTTTCATAGTTAGGTGATGAAATATCAGCGATCAGACCCCACTCAAAGCGCGTACGAAGTCTGGCCTCCAAAGTCTCAATATCTTTCGGCGGCTTATCAGACGATATGATGATCTGCTTTCCGGAAGTATGCAGATGGTTAAATGTATGGAAGAACTCTTCCTGTGTACTTTCTTTTCCTATAATGAACTGGATATCATCAATCAAAAGTACATCATTATTACGGTATTTATCGCGGAATTTCGACATTGCGGACTCGTTTCCGGCGGTTTTACCGTTCTTCAGAGCTTCGATCAGCTCATTTGTAAATGTCTCACTGGTTACATAGAGTACTTTTTTCTTTGGATTCTTGTCCAGAATAAAATGCGCGATCGAGTGCATCAAATGGGTCTTTCCAAGTCCAACACCTCCATATAAGAAGAGAGGATTGTATACTTCTCCCGGAGATTCGGCAACAGCAAGGGAAGCTGCGTGGGCGAAATTATTATTCCCGCCGACAACGAAGGTATCAAATGTATACTTCGGATTCAGCCCGGCCTTCTCCGCAGCACTTTTGCTTTTTTTCTTCTGATTCGCTTCAATGGCCATATTCTGGATCTCATTCAGTCTGTCATCATCTTCCGAAATGAAGACAACGTCATATTCAGTTCCGGTAGTCTCCGCAATGCATACCTTTAATGGAAGCTGATATTTTTTCTCTATATATTCTACACTCGCATTCATATTTACCAATATAAATACGGTATTGTCTACAACATCGTAGACCTTCAACGGTTGTATCCATGTATTGAATGATACATTGGATAACTCGTGTTCTACCCTGAGATGTTCGATAATTTCAGGCCATTTTTCCTTCACTGTATTCATCATATTTACTCCTAATCTGTCTGATTCGCGGATTTTCACCTATAAACCCACTCTTCTACATTGTACATCAAAAAGTTGCTTTAGGCAATCTTTAATCGTGCACTTTGATGCATGTGAGAAACTGTGGAAAACTCAATCCCAATTATCAACATAGTAAAAATGCGTATGTAAAGTGGAAAAAAACTAAAAAAATATATGATTTCCACACGTTATCCACAGAAATCCACAAAGTTTTCCACAAAATGTGGATAAATATATTTTAAAAATTTGCGGAATTGCTTGACGTAGAGCGGTTTTTTTAATATAATCAAGGCTGATGTCTTATGAAAATTAGGGAGAACATCCCTTGGAATAAAATAAGGAGGTGGATATCCATGAAGATGACATTCCAGCCAAAAAAGAGACAGAGAGCTAAAGTACATGGCTTCAGATCTAGAATGAGCACAGCAGGTGGAAGAAAAGTACTTGCTGCAAGAAGAGCAAAAGGAAGAAAGAAATTATCAGCGTAGGCCGCATATATGTGGCCTTTTCTTCTACTCAGAATAATTAGGAGAATCACACAATGAAGTATTCCGAATCACTGAAAAAGAACAAAGATTTCCAATATATATATAGAAAAGGGACATCTTATGCCAACAAATATCTGGTTATGTATGTACTGGAGAATGGGACAGGTCAGAATCGATTAGGAATATCTGTAAGTAAAAAAGTAGGAAACAGTATAGTACGGCACAGATTAACGAGGTTAATCCGCGAAAGCTATAGATTACAAGAAGAACGGTTCAGATGTGGATTGGATATTATTGTTATAGCAAGAATAGGCGCCAAAGGAAAAGGTTATAAAGAGATTGTCGGCGCAATGCTCCATCTGGCCCATCTTCATAAGATTATAGATGAGGGGTAACGTATTATGAAGAAGATTCTGCTCACTGGTATCAGATTTTATCAGAGATATCTGTCTCCGATAAAGGGCGGTTCCACCTGTAAGTTTTATCCGACCTGTTCTCAGTATGCGAAAGAAGCAATTGAGAAATATGGCGCGTTAAAAGGGGGACGGCTGGCAGTGTGGAGAATTCTGCGCTGTAATCCGTTTACCAGAGGAGGGTACGACCCTGTTCCTTAAAAAGATTACAACTACATATGGAGGAAAAAATTATGGTACCAAGTTTACTGACTGCCGCTAACTGGCCGATTGTCGGACAGCTTTGCTGGATTCTGGGTAAGGTAATGAACTTTATCTATAATTTACTGGACAACTGTCTGCCAAGCGATAATGGACTGGTAGGTCTGTCAATCATTCTGTATACGATTTTTGTGTATACGTTATTACTTCCACTTACAGTACAGCAGCAGAGAACATCGAAGATGTCATCTGTTATGAATCCGGAGATTCAGGCTATACAGAAGAAGTATAAGAATAAAAAAGACCAGGCATCAATGATGAAACAGCAGGAAGAGATTCAGCAGGTGTATGACAAATATGGTACATCGATGTCAGCAGGATGCCTTCCATTACTGATTCAGATGCCGCTGTTGTTTGCTTTGTACCCGGTTATCTATAATATCCAGAAATATGTTCCGGAGATCAAGACAGCTCCAAAAGCAGTAAATGTATTCCTGACCCTTCCTGACCTGACCATCTCACCTATGCAGATGATCAAGAACAGCGGGGACTATGGATTTGCACCGGTTGTTATTATTATTACTGCAATCTTGCTTCCGGTATTATCTGGTCTGACACAGTACGGAAGTATCAAGCTTTCACAGGCTATTTCCGGACAGCAGCTTGATAAAGATAACCCGATGGCATCTACGATGAACACGATGAATGTGACAATGCCGCTGTTCTCGGTATTTATGGTATTTTCACTTCCGACAGGTATCGGTCTGTACTGGATCGTCAGTGCGGTAGTACGTTGCGTTCAGCAGATATTTATCAATAAGCATTTAAGCAAGATGTCTGTAGATGAGATCCTGGAGAAAAACAAGGAAAAGGCTGAGGAAAAACGTGTAAAACGTGGCGAGAAGAATGAACGAATCGCAGCAATGGCTCAGATGAATACCAAGAATATGAACAACCAGGCATCCATGAAAAAGCAGAGTACATCTAACTTAAGTGAAAAAGAAAGAGAAGCCAGAGTGGAAAAAGCGCACCAGAAAGCAGACAATGCGAAGAAAGGAAGTCTCGCATCAAAGGCAAATATGGTGAAGAAATTTAACGAAAATGATTAGGGGGCGGCTGTAATGGAGGATTACATTACCTTATCAGCAAAGACACTGGACGATGCGATTACAGAGGCACTGGTTCAGTTAGGCGTAACAAGTGATCGTTTAGATTATATTGTTGTTGAAAAAGGAAGCGAAGGTTTCCTTGGAATCGGAAGAAAGCAGGCTGTGATCAAGGCCCGCAGAAAACAGGAAGAAAAACCGGTTGAAGAAGTTGTAAAAGAAGAGCCGAAAGTGGAAGAACCGGTAAAAGAATATTCACACGCCAGAAAACCGGCGGGAGAAGAGAAGCCGGAAGTAAAATCTGCTCCAAAGAAAGAAGCAGAACTTGCAAAGGTGGAACCACAGACGATCGAGACATGTGAGAAATTCATCTATGATGTGATGAATGCAATGGGCATGGAGGATGTAAAAGTTACATCTGCTGTAGATGAAGAAGGTGCACTTTCTATCAATATGGAAGGAAGCAATATGGGTATTCTGATCGGAAAACGAGGACAGACACTTGATTCTCTGCAGTATCTTACAAATCGTGTTGCCAATAAGATGCAGGATGGATATGTAAGAGTGAAACTTGACACAGAGGATTACAGAAGAAGAAGAAAAGAAACACTGGAAAATCTTGCAAAGAATATCGCAAGTAAAGTTAAGAGAACAAGAAAGACAGTTTCTCTTGAGCCGATGAATCCATACGAGAGAAGAATCATTCACTCTGCGCTGCAGTCTGACCCGGCAGTATCCACACACAGTGAAGGTGAAGAGCCTTACAGAAGAGTTGTGGTAACACTGGTAAGAAACAGAAATAACCGATAATTAAGAGACAGGGGTCTTTAAGCGGCCCTTGTCTTTTTTGATACCAAAGTATGGAGGAAATATGGAACAATTATATAATTCCACAATTGCCGCAATATCTACGGCAATGAGTAATTCCGGGATCGGAATTGTACGAATGAGTGGTCCGGAAGCATTTCAGATCGCAGACCGGGTGTATAAAGGGAAAAAAGAGAAGAAGTTATGTGAACAGCAATCACATACGATCCATTATGGGTATATGGTTGATGGAGATCAGGTGATCGACGAAGTACTGGTCATGCTGATGCGCGGGCCGCACAGCTACACCGGTGAAGATACGGTGGAGATCAACTGTCACGGCGGAGTCTATGTGGTAAAGCGTATTCTGGAGCTTCTGATCAAAAATGGTGCGCGCCCGGCAGAGCCGGGAGAGTACACCAAGCGTGCGTTTCTAAATGGCAGACTGGATCTTTCACAAGCAGAGGCTGTCGGGGACCTGATCGCATCGCAGAACGAATATGCTTTACAGAGTTCAGTGAGCCAGCTTAAGGGCAATATCAAAGATAAGATCGGTGAAATGCGTGAAAAGATCCTGTATCACACTGCATTTATCGAGACCGCACTGGATGATCCGGAGCATATCAGCGTTGATGGATACGGGGAAACACTAAAAAAAGTGGTTGATGAGATCATAGAAGCAATGAAAAGATTGCTAGATAGCTGTGATGATGGTAGGATTATAAAAGAGGGCGTACGCACAGTCATCCTCGGAAAACCGAATGCGGGGAAATCATCCCTGTTAAATGTACTTCTCGGTGAAGACCGGGCAATCGTTACAGATATTGCAGGTACAACCAGAGATGTATTGGAAGAACACCTGAATCTGAAGGGAATTTCTTTAAATATCATGGATACTGCCGGCATCCGTGATACGGAAGATGTGGTAGAAAAGATCGGTGTTGACCGTGCAAAAGAATATGCAGACAAGGCAGACCTGATCCTGTATGTGATCGATGCATCCAGACCGCTGGATGAAAATGATGCAGAGATCCTGCATCTGATCAAAGGAAAACGTGCGATCATTCTGCTGAACAAATCCGATCTGGATATGCAGGTGAAAAAAGATCAGGAAGAGCTGCCGGAGGAATTCCCGGTGATCGAGATCTCCGCAAAGAATGTGGAGGGGATCGGAGAACTGGAAGATACGTTAAAGGAGATGTTCTTCCAGGGCGAACTGACATTTAATGATGAAATCTATATTACGAATGTGAGACAGAAAACAGCACTTCAGGATGCATATGCCGCACTTGAACGTGTGAATGACAGCATTGCCGCAGATATGCCGGAGGATTTCTATTCGATCGATCTTATGGATGCATATGAAGCTCTCGGCAATATCACCGGCGAAACGATAGGAGAAGATTTGGTTAATGAGATATTCAGCAAATTCTGTATGGGAAAATAAAGATAAATATGATGTTGTCGTCATCGGTGCCGGACACGCAGGATGCGAGGCGGCACTGGCAACGGCGAGACTTGGATTTCAGACACTGGTATTTACCGTAAGTGTGGACAGCATTGCGATGATGCCGTGTAATCCGAATATCGGAGGAAGTTCCAAAGGCCATCTGGTAAGAGAACTGGATGCCCTTGGCGGAGAGATGGGAAAGGTCATCGACCGTACATTTATCCAGTCAAAAATGTTAAATAAGTCCAAAGGCCCGGCGGTACATTCGCTTCGTGCACAGGCTGATAAGGCGGTCTATAGCAGAACGATGCGCCGTGTACTGGAAGCGCAGGAGAATCTTGAGATCAAGCAGGGAGAGGTGGCAAATCTCCTGGTGGAAGATGGAAAGATTACCGGAGTGCAGACATTTTCGGGTGCAACTTATCACTGTAAGGCGGTTATCATCTGCAGCGGAACTTATCTGAAGGCACGTTGTATCTATGGGGATGTGAGTCAGTATACCGGTCCGAACGGACTGCAGGCGGCCAATCATCTGACCGATTGTCTGAAAGAACTGGGAATTAAGATGTACCGTTTCAAGACAGGAACACCTGCCAGGGTAGACCGTAAAACCGTGGATTTCAGCAAGATGGAAGAGCAGTTCGGAGACGAGAGGGTAGTGCCGTTTTCATTTACTACGAATCCGGACGATGTGCAGATCGATCAGGCTTCATGCTGGCTGACTTATACAAATGAGACGACACATGATATCATCCGTGCCAATCTGGACAGATCACCGCTGTATTCCGGAATGATCGAGGGAACGGGACCGAGATACTGTCCGTCGATTGAAGATAAAGTTGTAAAATTTGCAGATAAAAAGCGTCATCAGGTATTTCTTGAGCCGGAAGGGCTGGAGACGGATGAGATGTATATCGGTGGTATGTCGAGTTCGCTGCCGGAAGATGTACAGTATGCCATGTACCGCAGTGTTCCGGGGCTGGAGCATGTGAAGATCGTAAGAAATGCATATGCGATCGAGTATGACTGTATTGATGCAAGACAGTTAAAACCATCCCTGGAATTCCGTAACATCAGTGGATTATTCAGCGCGGGACAGTTCAACGGAAGCTCCGGCTATGAGGAAGCTGCCGCACAAGGGCTTATAGCGGGCATAAATGCAGCCAGAAAGCTGCAAGGCAGGGAATCCCTGGTGTTAGACCGTTCAGAGGCTTATATCGGCGTTCTGATTGATGATCTGGTTACAAAGGAAAGTCATGAGCCATACCGTATGATGACTTCCAGGGCAGAGTACCGTCTGCTTCTGAGACAGGACAATGCGGATCAGCGTCTGACGGAAAAAGGCTATGAAGTCGGTCTGATCTCACAGGAGCGTTACGATCGCCTGAAGGAAAAAGAAAGGCTGATAGAGTCGGAAATCGAGCGGTTAAAGAATGCTTATGTCGGAACCAGTGAAAAGGTACAGGAACTCCTGGAATCCTATGAAAGTACACCGCTGAATTCCGGAAGCAGTCTGGCAGAATTGATCCGGAGACCGGAATTGTCTTACGAAGCAGTTGCAGATATTGATGTGACCCGGCCAAAATTGCCGGAAGATCTGGCGGAAGAAGTGATCGGGCAGGTGGATATTTCCCTGAAATATGACGGTTATATCCAGCGTCAGAAACGCCAGGTAGAGCAGTTCAAGAAGATGGAAAATAAGAAAATTCCGGAAGATATGGATTATGATGCAGTGAACAGCCTTCGTATCGAAGCAGTTCAGAAGCTGAAAGAGTACAGACCGGTGTCGATCGGACAGGCGTCACGCATTTCCGGTGTGTCTCCGGCTGATATCTCGGTGCTGCTGGTATATCTGAGTGGAAATCACAGATAAAGTGCAGAGATACAACGGATTACAGTGGTAAATATATTTATAATTATATTATAAAATAATGTAAATATAATTATATAGTAAATATAATAATAAGTATATAAAATGAATAACATGAAAAATCATACATTTTATATACTTATTAATTTTAGAGAGAAATAAGGAGAAAAATATGGACCAGATTTTGAAAAAAAGCCTGGAAAAGATAGGAATAGAGATTACGGACCGGCAGAAAGAGCAGTTCGATGCCTATCATAAGCTTCTTGAAGAGTGGAATAAGGTGATGAACCTGACCGGGATCACAGAATATGAGGAAGTTGTGGAAAAACATTATGTAGACAGCCTTTCTATTGTAAAAGTCATGGATATGGCTAAGGTAGATCAGGTAATCGATATTGGTACGGGGGCGGGATTCCCGGGATTACCGCTTAAGATCGCATTTCCACATCTGAAAGTGACATTGCTTGATTCGTTGAACAAAAGAATTAAGTTCCTGAATGCTGTGATCGAAGAACTGGGATTGGAAGATATCCACACAATTCATGGAAGAGCGGAAGATTATGCCAAAGATACAGCATATAGAGAACAGTATGATCTGTGTGTGTCCAGAGCAGTTGCAAATCTGGCAACGTTGAGCGAATATTGCCTGCCTTACGTAAAAGTGGATGGTATGTTTGTACCTTATAAATCGGGTGAGATTGATGAAGAAGTAAAAGAGTCGTCGAAAGCGGTAAAGATACTTGGTGGTAAGATTGAAGACGTAGTAAAATTCGAACTTCCGGGAACAGACATCGGCAGATCGTTCGTGAAGATCCACAAAGTGAAGAATACGGCAAAGAAATATCCACGAAAGGCTGGAATGCCTTCCAAAGAGCCGATACGGTAAGAAAAATAGCAATTTGATAAGAATTTTGTGAAAACAAGAAAATGTAAAAGGGGTAATGTTTCATGTGAAACATTACCCCTTTTGTAAAACTTAATATTATTTACTGGTGATACAGGCAGAGCACTAGCAGTTGTCGCTTAGCAATATGTCTATCTGCTCTAAAAATGCATCAGCATTTTCCCGCTGTGGCAGTAATCCACAGCCTGCAATTTCAATATGCTCAATGGATGGGAGAACATTACAGTATTCTTCAGCTTTTTCGAAAGTTTCCGGTGCATTTTTCCCGGAAATCACGGCAATGGAAGTTGTAAGTCCTTCAAGACAATGAGCAATATTTACTGTTGTATAATGACCTAAAATACTGGAGTAGAGATATCTGCATTCAGCAGAATCCGAAAGTGCAGTGTTACGTGCGCCAACATTATAGATGAATGTTCCATATATAGGAAGATTTATAATACTTGCGAGCAGCTTTGACTTATGGTTTGGTGCTTTTGCAAGTGTACGGATGCTTTCCGGACAAACAAGGATTATATGACAAATCTGATCGGCAATGTTCTGACAGGCAGCTGTTACAAAAGAAACAGATGCTCCGGTTGCAACGATATCTGTCTTTTCTCCAATGATATCGCGAATGAAATCAGTGAGAAGCTGGACATAGAGATAGCAGGTGTATGTGATGGCAGGTTTATCAGATTTTCCACATCCAAGAAGATCTATGGTATACACAGTGTGTTCTCTGGAAAGAGTATCGATTACTTTGTCCCATTCCATTGAAGAACTGTAATGATTCAGATCATGGATGAGAAGAAGAGGAGAGCCGCTTCCTGTCTTTTGATAATATATATTTCCAAATTTCCAATTGTAGTAGTTGGATGAGTCTTCTTCTGAGTGTTCATCAGAGGTGTTGAATATGAATTTGTTTATTACGTGGAACGCCAGGGTTGTTGTTCCGATTGCTGTCGAGATGAACAATAATGTCTTTTTCCAGTTCATGTTGATACCTCACTTTCTTACTACTAATTATACTATATTTACTTATAAATTGGAAGATTGCCTTTGCAAAATGAACGCAAAATGAACATCTGTGTAATCAAAGAAAATGTTTCACGTGAAACATTAAAAAATAAAAAGAATAAAAAGAATGGAAAAGCATAAAGATAACGAAAATAACAAATAGAACAGATTCATATTTATGAAAAATGGAAAAACTATGTTTCACGTGAAACATTTTATGGATAAGTACCTGGAAAAGTGATATACTAATATCATGTAAAAAAAGGGAAGGTGATAATTAAATGGGACGAGTTATAGCCGTTGCGAACCAAAAAGGTGGTGTTGGAAAGACAACGACAGCTATTAATCTGTCGGCATGCCTTGCTGAAAAAGGCCAGAAAGTTCTTGCTATCGATATGGATCCGCAGGGAAATATGACGAGTGGATTAGGAATAGACAAAGATGAAGTTGAAAAGAATATCTATGATCTTATGATTGGACAGGTTGGTGTAGAGGAAGTGCTTCAAAAAGAAGCAATTGAAAACCTAGATATTATTCCGACAAGTATTGATCTGTCAGCGGCAGAGATTGAATTGATCGGTGTGGATGATAAAGAATTTATCATCAGAAACGCTATTGCACCAATCAAAGACAATTATGATTATATTATTATTGATTGTCCACCATCGTTGAGTATGCTGACAATTAATGCTATGACAACAGCTGATTCGGTGCTGGTACCGATTCAGTGTGAGTACTATGCGCTGGAGGGATTGAGCCAGTTAATACATACAGTTGAACTGGTGAAAGAAAGATTGAATCCAATTCTGAAAATAGAAGGCGTTGTATTTACAATGTACGATGCGCGAACGAATCTTTCACTTCAGGTTGTAGAAAATGTAAAAGAGAACCTGCAACAGAACATCTATAAAACGATTATTCCTAGAAATATCCGGTTGGCAGAAGCACCAAGTTATGGAATGCCGATCAATCTGTATGATCCAAAGTCTACAGGAGCAAGCGCATACCAGAGACTTGCTGATGAAGTGATGAATAGAGAGTAACTAAAAGATGTGATGTAGGAGGGAACGAATGTCAATTAAGAAAAAAGGTCTGGGAAAAGGTCTGGACAGTCTGATCCCAGATAATAAGAGCATAAAGTCTGTAACACCTGACAAATCTGCTGAAGCAAAGAAAGAAGCAGAAGAAAAAGCAGGCGTGCAGACGATGAA
The DNA here is from genome assembly GCF_025567265.1 of Dorea amylophila. Classification (NCBI taxonomy): domain Bacteria; kingdom Bacillati; phylum Bacillota; class Clostridia; order Lachnospirales; family Lachnospiraceae; genus Dorea; species Dorea amylophila. The sequence goes on from NZ_JAOQJW010000032.1 coordinate 33,476, forward strand.
GATCAATGAGGTTGAGCCGAACAGGGATCAGCCGAGAAAGAATTTTGATGAAGATGCTCTCCTTGAACTTTCGGATTCCATCAAACAGTTCGGTGTATTACAGCCGCTGCTTGTTCGGAAAAGAAAGGATTACTACGAAATCATTGCCGGTGAAAGAAGATGGAGAGCTGCAAAACTTGCCGGGGTAAAGGAAGTTCCTGTAATTGTAAAAGAATATACAGATCAGGAAATTCTTGAAATCGGTCTGATTGAAAATATCCAGAGAGAGAACCTGAATCCAATTGAAGAAGCAATTGCATTTAAGAGACTTCTGGAGGAATTCAATCTGAAACAGGATGAAGTTGCAGAACGAGTATCGAAGAGTAGAACTGCGGTAACAAACTCTATGAGACTGTTGAAGTTAAGTGATAAAGTACAGCAGATGATAATTGACGATATGATTTCTACAGGGCATGCGAGAGCGCTTCTCGCAATTGATGATCCGGAACTTCAGTATACACTGGCAAATAAGATATTTGACGAGAAACTCAGTGTGAGGGAGACTGAGAAGCTTGTGAAAGAGATCAAGAATCCGAAAAAAACAAAAGAGAAGAAGGTAATGGAGAATGCGTTCATTTACCAGGATCTGGAAGAAAAGATGAAAGGTGTATTCGGAACAAAAGTCAGTATAGCATCAAAAGGAAAGGGAAAAGGTAAGATAGAGATAGAATATTATTCAGATGATGAATTAGAACATTTGTTCGATATGATGATGAGCATTAAAAGAGGAGAGTAATTGAATATGGATAGCAAAATACTGAAAGCACTTGGTATCGATCCGGCATTGATATTTTTATTTTTGCTGGTACTGATTGTTATATTATTCGTTCTGTATGTAAATGTAACAATGAAGTATAATCGGTTGAAAAGCAGCTATACGACGTTTATGCGTGGGAAAGATGGAAAGACACTGGAAGAAAGCATGATGTCAGGATTTTCGGATGTAGAAGCAATTCTGAAATACACAAAGCAGAATCGTACAGACATCCAAAAGCTGAACAAGAAGATGGAGAAGTCTTACCAGAAGGTTGGTATTGTCAAGTATGATGCATTTAATGAAATGGGTGGAAAGCTCAGCTTTGCACTTGCAATGCTAGACAATAATAATACCGGATGGATCCTCAATGCAATGCACAGCAGAGAGGGCTGTTACACTTACGTAAAGGAGATTGTAAAAGGGGAAAGCTATGTAGAACTTGCTGAGGAAGAAGCAGAAGCACTGGATAAGGCTATTTTCGAAGATGGATATGAAGAAGAAGTCAATAAGGCTGTTGCTTCTGTAACAGGAAGTATGAAAATGGCAAAATCCGGTCCGGCAAAGAACGGAAATCAGAAAAACAGTAATGCAAGAAGTGCAAAACAGGCATCTGGAAAGGCAAATAATGGAAAAATCCTGAATACAAGAACCAGCAGTATGCGTCCAGATATGGCAAGACCTGAAAAAAATAGAAAATAGCAGATCATATAACAGATATGAGAGCAGGAGGAGTTTAGAAAAATGTTAGATATCAAATTTGTAAGAAATAATCCGGATGTGGTAAAACAGAACATCAAAAATAAGTTCCAGGATGAGAAATTACCTTTGGTAGATGAAGTAATAGAACTGGATCAGAAAAATAGAGATATTAAGGGAGAAGTAGAAGCACTTCGTGCAGAAAAGAATAAAATCTCTAAACAGATCGGTGCATGTATGGCACAGGGAAAGAAAGAAGAAGCGGAAGAATTAAAGAGAAAAGTAGCTGAGAGTGCTGCAAGAATCGAAGAACTTTCCAAAGAAGAAAAAGAAGTAGAAGAGAAACTGAAACAGAATATGATGATTATTCCGAACATCATCGATCCTTCTGTACCAATCGGAAAAGATGACAGTCAGAATGTAGAAATTGAAAAATTCGGTGAGCCTTTTGTTCCTGATTTCGAGATTCCATACCATACAGAGATCATGGAAGCATTTGACGGAATCGATCTTGAGAGCGCCGGAAGAGTAGCGGGAAATGGATTCTATTATCTGATGGGTGATATCGCAAGAATTCATTCTTCTGTACTTGCATATGCAAGAGACTTTATGATCAATCGTGGATTTACTTACTGTGTACCACCTTTCATGATCAGAAGCAACGTTGTAACAGGTGTTATGAGCTTCGCAGAGATGGATTCTATGATGTACAAGATCGAGGGAGAAGATCTGTATCTGATCGGAACAAGTGAGCACTCTATGATCGGTAAATTCATCGACACAATGCTGGAAGAAAAACAGCTTCCACAGACACTTACAAGCTATTCACCATGTTTCCGTAAAGAAAAAGGAGCTCATGGTATCGAGGAACGTGGAGTATACAGAATCCACCAGTTCGAAAAACAGGAAATGATCGTTGTATGTAAACCGGAAGAAAGCAAGATCTGGTATGATAAATTATGGCAGAACACGGTAGATCTGTTCCGTTCACTGGATATCCCGGTACGTACATTAGAGTGCTGCTCAGGTGACCTGGCAGATCTGAAGGTAAAATCTTGTGACGTGGAAGCATGGTCTCCAAGACAGAAGAAATACTTCGAAGTAGGAAGTTGTTCTAACCTTGGTGATGCACAAGCAAGAAGACTTGGTATCCGTGTCAAAGGTGAAGACGGAACAAAATATTTCGCACATACACTGAACAATACAGTTGTGGCTCCACCGAGAATGCTGATCGCATTCCTGGAAAACAACCTTCAGGAAGATGGATCTGTTAAGATTCCTAAGGCATTACAGCCATACATGGGCGGAACAGAGAAGCTTGTACCTAAAAAATAGGAAATTATAAGGATAAGCGTATGCATCAATATTTGAAATCCATTGGATTTGGAAATATCAGAGACAAAAAACAGTTAATACAGATCATAAGAGATGTGGAAGAATCCTATACGGGACATCAGCTTGTCACGCAGGATGAAGTGACGGATCTTTGTGAATTTGATAAAGAATATGGAGAAGGTATCGGGATCAAGGTGTGCGGAGATATGGATATCGACGAACAGTTTGATTACCGCTATTATGCTCCGTATTTCACAGGATCCGGCGTAACATCTTATGCAAATGTCAGTGTGGAACGAAGGATAGACCGTGAAGCATATGTAGGCATTTGTGAGGATACAAAAGTCGGCATCAACCTGGTATTCTATCTGCAGAATATGATGGAATATCTGAGAGAGAGGCAGATTGGCGGAAGAAGTATCAAGTATTCTTCTGTTACTTTGTCCGGACTCTGCAATGAGGGAACCATCCTGCTTCCGGTGAGGAAAAGCAAGGAGCAGGAACGGGAACAGCAGGAAGAGGTGCACAACCGCATGCTGTTGTTGAGTGCAGCTAGAACAGGTGATCCGCAGGCAATCGAAAGTCTTACACTGGATGATATGGATACCTATTCCAAAGTATCGAAAAGACTGATATCGGAAGATGTATTTACCATTGTGGATACATACATTATGCCGTATGGAATCGAATGCGACCGGTATTCGATCATGGGCGAGATCTTGGAATATCGTCTTACAAGAAATGAGATTACAAGGGAAGATATCTGCATTATGAAATTGGATGTGAACGGATTATTATTCGATGTATGTGTACCAAAAAGAGAAGTCATGGGCGAACCGGCAGTCGGACGCAGATTCAAAGGAAATGTGTGGCTGCAGGGAAAAATCAATTTCTGAATGTGGATAAGAACAGTAAAATGTGGATAAATATTTCAGAATGATACAGGGGTGGGGATATCCATCCCTGTATTGACTTTTGTGAGATTAATGGTAAAATAGATATGTGTCGTCATAGCTCAGCTGGATAGAGCACTCGCCTCCTAAGAGAAAGCCGAGGCATTCCCCAAAGGGAAAAATGAAAAACAACTTTCAGTTCGAATCTATTCTGAAAAATGCTAATGGTGACAACAAAGCATTCCCCAAATTGGGGAACGTTCTAATGTTACCAAATCAAAAAAATCTGTAGATTGACAACTCGAAATAGAGTTGATAATCTTATATATGGCCGAAGGGAAAAATCCCAGAAACCCAGTAAAATCAAGGGTTTGCGGCATGTGTCGTCATAGCTCAGCTGGATAGAGCACTCGCCTCCTAAGCGAGGGGTCGGAGGTTCAAATCCTCTTGGCGACGGGCTTCAAAGCGTTCGAAAATGTTAGCTGGATTAGCTGACAGCGAACGCTTTTGTTATTTTCTAATCACGTTCGTGACACAAAATTCCATTCAAAATGATCAATTTCCAGCTAACGCAATCCGATTTTTGTTAGCTGACAGCTAATCAAAATTACCGGTTTGCAAACATGGGTTTTAAGAAGTCCAGCTAACATTTGGGTTCCGCTCCGTTGTCACCCCTTATTCGGGGATGTAAATCAGAGAAAAGGCGGGAAAAGAAACAATCTCTCCCAAACCTGCAAACTGGAATTAGCTGAAACAGTATTCAATTCTATTAGCTGTAGCTAATGGTCAAACAGCAATGTCTGTTTGGAACTTTACTATCTATAAAAGTTCCAGGCAGGCATTTTTTATTTCCTGAATCCTGGAGGAAAGGAGTCAAGATGACTGAGCCAAACAGACAATCAGGAGAAAACGAAGAAAGAATCATAGAAATTGAGATTGAGCGTCTTCGTCCGTTCAAAGAGCACCCGTTTCAGGTAAAAGATGATAAGGAAATGTTTCTTTTGCAGGAAAGCATTGAGAAGTATGGAATTTTAAATCCGCTGATCGTCAGACCAGTACCGGATGGATACTATGAGATCATATCCGGTCACAGAAGAAAACATGCTGCGGAGAAACTGGGATACCGTAAAGTACCGGTAATCATCCGGGTATTAAGTGAAGATGATTCCATCTTGAGCATGGTAGATTCCAATCTTCACAGAGAACGGATCAGCTACAGTGAAAAAGCTTTTGCTTACAAACTGAAGAATGACGTATTAAAAAGAAAAAGTGGTCGAAAAAAGAGCCAAGTTGACCACAAAACACCAAGAAAGCGGGCAATAGAAATCATCAGTGAAGATTGTGGTGATAGCCCAAAACAAGTGCAGCGTTATATTTCACTGACAAAACTGATACCGGAAATGTTGCAGAAACTGGATGATGAGATTATTTCTTTTTGTCCGGCTGTAGAGATAGCTGCATTAAGTGAAAAAGAACAAAGAGAACTGCTTGTAGCAATGGAGTATGCACAGGCAATCCCATCACTCTCACAGGCCCAGAGGATTCGGCAACTGAGTAAAGAAAAACAGTTGTCACTGGAAAAGATGGAAGAGATCATGTGTGAAGTGAAAAAGGGTGAGATCACAAGAGTGGCATTCACAAACGAGCAGTTGCACAAGTATTTTCCAAATTCTTATACACCGGCAATGATGAAGCGGGAAATACTGGCACTGTTGAAATTATGGAAAAAAGAATCATGGGAAAGTTAAAGGAGGAAGAAATCATGTGTAAAGTTATATCCGTAGTAAACCAGAAAGGTGGCGTCGGAAAGACCACCACAACCGTAAATGTAGGCATTGGACTGGCAAGAGAAGGTAAGAAAGTGTTGCTGATCGACGCGGATCCACAGGGAAGTTTAACCGCAAGTCTTGGATATGAGGAACCGGATGATCTTCGCATCACATTGGCAACGATCATGATGGATGTCATCAACGAAGAAGAAATCTCTCTGGAAGATGGGATTTT
>NZ_JAOQJW010000033.1:0-26447 GCF_025567265.1 Dorea amylophila
TTATATGAAAGAGTAAACCTTTACTGTGCGGGAGTAAATTCCACCACCAAATGTGGTGGTGGAATTTAAAATTTCATTTTTGGAAACGAATTGGAGCAGGGAAACTTGCTCCAATTTTAGCTGCATTATGTTATAATGCAGTTTAGGAGGATTGTTATGAATACAGAAATTTTAATTATTGAAGATAATCCAGTGATCCGTAAAGAACTGCAAACAGTACTGGAGGGAAATAAATATCACACCTCTGTTATTGAAGATTTTTCTGATGTAACAGAACAAGTGCGAAAAATAAATCCACATCTGATTTTATTGGATATTAAATTACCGCAAGAAAATGGGTTTACCATTTGTTCTGGCATTCGGAGTTTTTCACAGGCTCCGATTATCTTTGTTACCAGCTGCAATACGGATATGGATGAATTGAACAGTATTATGCTTGGAGGAGATGCTTTTATCACAAAGCCCTATCACACAGCCATTTTACTTGCAAAAATTGCTTCCTTGCTGAAACGTGCTTATCCTGATACACAAAGCAGACATCTGACTTATCAAGGAGTTTCTTTATCTTTAGAGACTGGAACAATCGAAGCGGAAGGAAAACAAACAGAACTCACAAAAAATGAACTGAAGATTATGTACTATCTATTTGAACATGCCGGAACCATTTGCACGAGAGCAGATCTGATTGAATATTTATGGGACAATCAGCTCTATGTAGATGATAATGCATTGAGTGTAAATATTGGACGTATCAGAGAAAAACTATCAAAGATTGGCGTTAAAGACTTTATTAAAACGAAACACCGTCAGGGGTACACATTATGAATGGAAAACAGTATTGGAAAGACAAAATCCCTATTTTCATCATCAATATCGTCTGTATGGTATTGTTATCGGTTTTTCTGTTCTTTGTAGGAAATAATGTAGATAGTATTGCAGTGATTCTTATCATCTGGACGATGTTACTGGCTGGTGTACTGACGTTTACCTATCATCAGCGAAAAAGGAGATTAAATAGATTAGTAAAGATGGCAGAAGGACTGGAAGAAAAATACTTGTTGTCAGAGATGCTTCCGGAACCGGAACATGCCGAAGAACAGGTTTATTTTCAACTCTTAAAAATGGCGTCCAAATCTATGCTGGAACAGATTGGAACAGTAGCAAGGGAGAGACAGGAGTACCGGGAATATATTGAGCAGTGGATTCATGAAATCAAAACACCGATTACTGCAATGAAACTATTGTGTGAAAATCATAAAGAGCCTTTTACCAGAGAATTGATGAGGGAACTGGAAAAAACCAATCGCTTTACAGAACAGGCGCTTTATTATGCCCGTAGTGAATATACGGAAAAGGATTATTCTGTTCAGGAAATCCGGTTATTTGATGTGGTGCATCAGGCGATTGCAGATAACAAGTATCTTTTATTGCAGAATCAGGTTGCCTTAGAGACGGAAGAGAGTGAACTGACGGTTTATTCGGATGACAAATGGCTCCGATTTATTCTGGATCAGTTGATTGTCAATGCTGTAAAATACAGCCGGGAGCATCCCGTATTGCACTTTTATACCAAGGTGCAGGGAGATCAGATTTTTCTCTTTGTAGAAGATCATGGAATCGGGATCTGTGCAAATGATCTGCCCCGTATTTTTGAGAAAGGTTTTACCGGGCAAAATGGACGTATCCGGCAAAATGCAACCGGTATAGGGCTTTATCTTTGCAAAAGACTTTGTGATAAGCTGGGAATTGGAATTGCCGCCCAGTCAGGTGAGACAGGAACGACAATGATCCTATCCTTTCAAATCAATCATTTTATTCATCAGGTGCAGGGCTAAGAAAAGCCCTGCATTTCTTACATTTTTGTTAGAATTTTGTTAGAAAACTTGATACAAACACAGGCAGAAATCCGTTACAATCAGAATATCAAAAGACGAGGTGAAGTATCATGAAAGAAATTTTAAAGTTAGACCATATTCAAAAATTTTATGGAAATGAAGGTAATGTAACAAAAGCAATTCAGGATATTGATTTTTCGGTGCAGGAAGGTGAGTTTTTAGGTATTATGGGGGCGTCAGGATCCGGAAAAACAACGATGCTGAACTGTATTTCCACTATAGATACGGTAAGCGCAGGGCATATTTATCTGGATGGGACAGATGTAACCGAAATTAAAGAAAAGGCCATTGCCAAGTTTCGGAGAGAAAATCTGGGATTTATTTTTCAAGATTTTAACCTGCTGGATACGTTGACCATAAGTGAGAATATTGCCCTGGCGTTGACCATTAACCACATTCCGGTCAGGGAAATCGAGCCGAGAGTGGAAGAGATTGCGAAAAGTCTGAATATTGCCGATATTTTGGATAAATATCCCTATCAGGTTTCCGGCGGTCAAAAGCAGAGATGCGCTTGTGCCAGAGCGATCATCAATCATCCGAAGCTGATTTTAGCCGATGAACCCACAGGGGCCTTAGACAGCCATTCATCTCAGATGCTTTTATCCACCATGCAGAGTATGAATGAAAATCTGAGAGCCACCATTCTGATGGTAACACATGATGCGTTTACGGCAAGCTATGCCAATCGGATTTTGTTCCTGCGTGATGGCGTAATTTTTACGGAAATCTTAAAAGGAAAGGACACCCGGAAGGTATTTTTTGATAAGATTCTGAATGTTCTTACCATGATGGGAGGCGGGGTAAGTGATGTATATTAAGCTTGCAATACAAAATATGAAAAAAAGCATACGAAATTATGTGATTTATTTTGTTACCATTACTTTGACTGCTGCTATGATGTATTCCTTTCTAGCGCTTGGATTTTCAAAAGAGGTTCTCACTATGTCTGAAAATATATCCATGCTGACATCAGGTATATTGGGAATGTCCGTTCTTGTAGCATTGATTGCATCTTTTGTAATCAGCTATGCAATACGCTTTATGCTGGAAGAACGGAAAAAGGAATTTGCCACCTATGAGTTACTGGGTATGGAAACTTCAAATATTCAAAAACTGTTTTTTATTGAAAATGGTGTGATTGGAATGGCTGCATTTTTTATAGGAACTTTTTTGGGAGTTGGACTTTCCGGAGTGCTGGTGCAGATCATCAATCATATTTTTGAGATGTCACATGCCTATCGTATTTCTTTTTCCATAAAGGCGTTTGCAACAGCTTTTATATTTTTTATGTTTATGTACGGTATCGGAATACTACGTGCAGCAAAGGTGATCCGCAGACGTAAAATTGTAGATATGCTCTATGATCATCAGAAAAACGAAAACGGAAAGAAGCATTCCTTAAGATTTCATATTACGCTGATTATTTTATCCATCTTATGTATCTTTACCGGAGGCTGTTTCCTGGCAAAAGGATTATCAGTTCAAACCAATGTATTCTATTTTTGGATGACTGGCGCTGTGATTTTGACAGCAACAGGAATATACGAAATGTATCGTAATTTACCAATTTTGCTGTTAAGACTTTTGAATAAAAGTAAGCGCAGAAAATATAAGGACATCAACCTGTTTTATTTTGGACAGATTGGAAGAAAAGTAGATTCTGCCGGAAAGCTTATGGCAATTATCGCAATCCTTTTAACGGTATCTTTAAGTACGATGTTTGCAGGTCTTTCTATGGGAGCAGGATATAAGGCGAATATGGAAGCGTATTATCCGTATGATGCGGGAGTTGCCCTGGATGCCCCGCTGACGAAAAAATCCATGGAGCCAATGATAGAATTTACCAGACAGCAATGCAAGGTAGAAGATGAACTGATTTATTATCTTTATGGAACAGATACGTATCCGGTGGAAGCCCTAGCCTTATCCGATTATAATCATTTACGTTGTATGCTTGGATTAAAGCCTGTAAGCCTGTCTGCAAATGAATTTTTCATTCACTGTGATACATGGAATTATGTAGAGAAGATTCAAAAAGCGTTAGAGCAGAAAAGCAAAATTACATTAGCTGGAAATGTTCTTGAAATTGCAGAAACAGCAATTCATACAGAACCCATGGAACAATATCAAATGGCAGGTACAAGAGGATATGCTCTGGTAGTACCTGATCAAGTGGCAAACCAGCTTTCCGGTGAAAAAATTCGTTTAGTTATGAAATTGGAAAATGGAGGATATCCGGAGTTAAAACACGAATTGAAGAAGTTTTTGCATGACCCGAATGCATGGACACCGGAGCTTCAAGATGGAAAAAGTTTACCAGAACGGGTAACAATGGGCGTAACCGTAAAGGCATGGGGCGTTGAAAATTCTTTAACTGGATTTGCGGCAATTTCTTTTTGCGGTTTATATTTAAGCATTATTTTTATTATTTTATCTTCTACGATATTAGCTTTTGAACAACTTTCAAAAATAGACTACAATCGACGCAATTATCAGATCTTGGATAAAATGGGAGTGGCACAAAAAACAAGAAGATGCCTTATAAAAAAAGAAGTAGGGATTCTGTTTTTCATTCCAGCGATTCTTCCAATGATTATGATGATATTTTTGATTGCAGGAGCAAATCAAGTATTTGGAGAAGCAATCTTGCAGGAAAATTTGTTCTTGACATATGGAATCGTTACATTGGCAGTATTTGGCGGAATTTATTTGCTGTATTATTGGGCTACAACCTCCGTTTTTCAATATGCTGTCTTAAAAAAGGAATTTTATAAATGACAGAATTGTAAGATCAGGGAGGTGACATAGAAGTATGTATTTAAAACTGGCATTGAAAAATATGAAACAATCTACAAAAGATTATCTCATTTATATGATAACTTTGGTTTTGTCGGTAGCAATGTTTTATGGATTTTTTTCTATTGCGAGTCCTTACTACAGTAATATGCTTCCAATCAGTATTCACATGGAAATTTTAAATAAAGCTATGAGGATTGCTGTTCCGGCGGTAGGAATATTGATACTTTTTTTAGTTTCCTATGTAAACCGTTATATGCTAAAGCGAAAGCAGAAAGAGTTTGCACTTCAGACAATTATTGGTATGGAACAAAGAACAGTAGCATGGATTTTCTTTTTGGAGAACGTAATGATTGGGGCAATCGCTCTTATACTAGGAATTTTATCAGGTACCATGCTATCTCAACTCATTAATGCAGCTGTACTTAAGGCGTTTAAACAAGAATTTAAACTATATTTTATGCTATTTCCAGATACTGTATTAGGAACGGTATGTTTTTTTGGAATTATTTTTTTCATAACTGGTTTAAAAAATGTTCGCATCATACGAAAAATGAAAATTATTGACATGCTTCAGAATAGCCAGAAAGGTACACAAATTTTAAATCTTCATCAACAGTTTGGAAAGTTTAGTTGGTGTGTGGTAGCTTTATCAGTCGTGATTTTAGCAATGATTTTTCCGATTGTATCTATAAAGAAAATAAATATTATTCCATGGATGAAAATTGGTGGGACAATCATAACTGCTTTGGGAAATTGCATGATTGTTTGTTGGTTTTTCATAGACAGAAGAAAGAAGAAAACAGGGAGTCTTCCATTACTTTGTCTTACAATTTCTTGCATGTTGAATGGAATATTCTTACTTTTGCTGAATTCTTTTTTTGAAACATTGGTGCAGAAAGGAATTGCATTACAGGCTTATGTTACTATGCCTCCATTGATAGCATTGTTTTTCATTCTCTTTGCTGTTATAAGTTTTTTTGGTAATTTAACATGGATTATAATAAAAGCAACAGAGAAAAATCGTTGTATTCATTATAATAATTTGTTTTTTGTTGGTCAATTGAAAAGCCGATTAGGGAATTGCGCAAAAACAATGGGAATTATTACGGTAATAATGCTAGCCGCCATTGTGTTGTTTGTATGGTTCCCGATAATGGCTGTGCGTATTCATTCTTATCAGCAGGTAATGTCCGCTTTTGATGTGCAGCTGGGAACGATGTATACAGCAGATTTAAAAAATTTTCCTACAGGAACCTTGGATTATGAGTATATAAAAAAATATCTAGAGAAAAAAGGATATCCTATTACTTTAGAAGCACAAGTTGAGCTGTTTTCTTTAGGAGAAGAAAAATTACAATCGAAAAATGAATTTCCTGTTTTAGCTGTTTCTGTATCGGATTATAACGCAATCCGAAAATTATCTAATCTCCCGGAAATTCAATTAAAGGAAGATGAATATGGAGTTGCGTGGGAGCACAAAACACAGGAAAAAACGATTCGGAATTTTGATAAAGCAGAGCAAAAGATAAAAGTAGAAAATCAAATTCTTAGTAAGGCAAAAAAATCAGATTATAAAGAAAAAAAGGGAATCGGGCTTTTTACAAGCAAGACAGAAGGAGTATATATTATTCCAGACAAGTATTGTCGGAAACTACCTTTAGCAGTAACATTTTTTGCTGCAAATACAGAGAAGACCCTTCCGTATGAAACGGCAAAATTGTTTGAACAGGATATGGAAATGTATCAGAAAAATTTGAATAGATTTTCAGAAGAACAATTGTATATCCGTCTACAGACGATACAAGAAAATGAAGGCATTTCCAATATGCTGTTATTGTCACTAATAGGTTCATATAGTGCTATGGTTCTAATTGTAATGGGATTGACAATGCTGTCTATCCAACAGATGACAGATGCAGTTGAGCAAAAACAGAGATTTCAAATAATTGAAAAAATGGGGGTGGATCAAAGAACTCGGAACCGATACATTCGTCAACAGATGATGTTTTGGTTTGGCTTACCTGTTGCTGTCGCTGTAGTCGGAAGTGTGGGGACTTTGGTTTTTCTCATTTATAATTCTTATAAAGAGATTATTGCTTACCTTACAATGTCAGAGATTTTACAGATTTGTGGTGGGGTATATGTCTCATTTGCAATCATTTTAGTGGGCTATTTTTCTGCAACCTACTATTTATTCAAAAGGAATCTGACATATAGAGTTTTATAATCCTCATTTTTTTCTTCTATGTTTGTAGCAGAAAAGAATGTAATAAAATACAATATTTTTTAGAGATTAGGACATTTCTGTGACATTTGTATTTTACAATATGACTATAGAAAGTAGGTGTCCTTTATGAAAAAGAATCACGAGGTTGTTGGATTGGTTATTGATGCAATTCAACAAAACGATACGCTGAGGTTTTTATCAGCAATAACAGGGTGTACAATTAAAGATTTTGATAAGATAACTTACAATGGAAGCAGAACAGTAGGAGATTATCTATCTATTCTTCCCATATTTCAAAATGATGTATTTTCGATGCAGGCAATGTTGGAACTGGCAGGTTTGGAAACAAAAGAGAATTATCGAATTGAAGAATTGACAATTGGTGAGAAGAAATTACTACTATTGATAACTCTTATTGTTGATACATCAAAACAATATCTACTTCAAAATTTATTTCAGAATATGCAGGTGTCAGAAGTGAAATGTGCTACTGAATTGCTTATAGAAATGTCAACATATATGGATATCATTTTGATTAGCCCATCAACGTATGGATATGAAATTTGTGACAAAACGATTTACTGGCCTGATAATAACACAATAGATAATCGCGAATTCCATATCTCACGAAATAAGATCAAAGAAATGTGTATCATGCCTACCTTTATTATGAAGGAAATTATAAAGGTGATAAAAGAAAATGAAACTACAGATATTGCAATACCACTTTGGAATGTAGTTCCGGGAGAATATGAAGAATACGCATATCAGGTATTAAATTCAAATGCAGATAAGGAAAAATTTAATTATCCATATATATCGCACAGACCTTTCCGATACGGTGATGTTTATTGGATTATGGAGCATCAATTACAGGAATTGGAAATAAATGGTAGCAGGTGCTTTGAAGAAGCTCATTTTATACCAGACGAAGCAATAATTCATGTGAAGTGCAGCGAATATTTTTTCAGGTGTTGTAAAGAAGCGGAAAGAATTTTTTATGACTATGCAAAAAATGATGTGGAGGAATTATAAATATAACGAAAAACGGAAAAAAGAGGAAGTTGTTCATTGTTGAATAACTGATAGTTTCTGAATTCAGGATGAAAAAAGTGGGGATAAATATGAAAGTATTGGTTAGTGCCTGTATTATGGGATCGAACTGTAAATACAATGGGAAAAACAACGTAAATATAAGAGCTATCAATTTCTTGAAAGATAAAGAAGTTATTTCTATCTGCCCGGAAGTATTAGCAGGTATGAAAATTCCTAGACCTTGTGCAGAAATTGTGAATGGAAGAGTAGTTGATGAAACCGGAAATGACGTTAGTTTAGAATATGATAAAGCAGTATCAATCGCATTATCGAAAATTAAAAATGAAAATATTGACCTCGTTATATTGCAATCCAGAAGTCCGACTTGTGGGGTCAATCAGATATATGATGGTAGCTTTACTGGGAAACTAATTGGGGGAATGGGATTGTTTGCAAAAGAACTAAAACAAAGGGGATATAAGGTTATTGATGTCGAAGAAATATAAGTTTTCCGTTTCTTGTTGATCCAAATAACGAATTCGAATTTTTTAATTGTATAATATCATTTGGAAAGATAGAAAAATTTCATAAAGAATCATAAAAAGCAGGTTTCTGAATGGGAACTTGCTTTTTAACAATCTGATTTTATTTCTTGTGTCCTTTAAAATATAGAATTATAATGAAATGGAATCTCATTTTGGAAGGAGAAGTAATAGATGCACAATGTTTTGATAATTGATGATGATCGAGAACTTTGTCTTCTGATTAAACGCAGTGTTCTATTAGAAGATATAGAAGCAGATTTTTGTAATACAGGAAAAGCAGGATTACAAAAATTAAAAGAAAAGCAATATCAGCTTGTTATACTAGATGTAATGATGCCTGGAATGGATGGTTTTGAAACATTGGAAAAGATTAGGAAAGAGAGCAGTCTGCCTATTTTAATGTTTACCTCTAAAAATGACAGTGCTTCAAAAGTGCGGGGGTTACGGGCTGGAGCAGATGATTATTTAACAAAGCCTTTTGATATGGATGAACTGATTGCCCGTATTGTTTCTTTGATCCGCCGCTATACTCGCTTTAATCAGCAGGATGGAACAGCACAACAGAAACTCGAATTTGATGGGCTGCAAATTGACCTTGAAAATCGTTCTGTTACTACGGAAAATGGCACTTTTGAACTTCCGCCAAAGGAATTTGATCTGCTCTTGTACTGTGTAAAACATCAGGGGAAAATTTTGACAAAACAGCAGATTTATGAGGAAGTATGGGGTGAAGAATATTTCTATGATGACAGTAATATTATGGCGATTATCAGCCGACTTCGTAAAAAATTGGAAGTCAATACTTCAAATCCAAAGTATATCCAAACGGTCAAAGGGATTGGCTACCGTTTTAATAAGGAGGTATAGCTGGTATGAAAATTATCGTTTTCTTGTCCATTGTGATTGCTGTTTTGGCTGTGCTAACATCCATCGTTCTCATTCGACGCATAAAAAAGCAAATAGCAGAAATGACCGATGCTCTGATTGATGTAAAAAATGGAAATGGCAATCGGCGTATTTTGTCTGCAACAAATGAACTGGTAGCCCCTCTTGCCTATGAAATCAATGAGATTGTTGTGTCCTATGAAATCAAACTTTCGATTGTCCGACAGACAGAAGAAACCAACCGCCAGCTTATGACGAGCCTTTCCCACGATGTTCGGACGCCCCTTACCACTCTGATCGGGTATCTGGATGCTGCACACAAAGGGCTTGTCACAGGAAAAGACCGGGAGGACTATATCGAAACTGCCCGTCGGAAAGCCCACGATCTGAAAGAATATATTGATGTACTCTTTGATTGGTTCAAGTTAAATTCCAACGAGTTTGCTTTGGAAATCCAGAGCGTTGAGGCCGCAGAGCTGACAAGAAATATCCTGATCGATTGGATACCTATTTTTGAGGATAAACAGGTCGATTATGACATTGATATTCCCGAACAGCCTATCCGGGTAAGACTGGATGTGGATAGCTATATGAGGATCATCAATAATCTCATTCAAAATGTAATCGCTCACAGTTATGCGGACAAAATTAAAATTTCCCTATCGAAGAAGGAAAACAACATGGAGCTGCTGCTGGCGGATAATGGAGTGGGAATTGAGAAAGAAGATTTGAAACACATTTTTGAACGGCTTTATAAGTGTGATAAAGGACGGTCTGAAAAAGGCAGCGGACTTGGTCTTTCTATTGTCCATCAGCTTGTAGAAAAGATGGGTGGAAGCATAACAGTTGAAAGTGTACCGGAAAAAGGAACTGAATTTATATTGCTTTTTCCCTTGGAGATTTAAGCGGGTTCCCGTCCTTATGGCGGGAACCTTTGTCATTTTGCCGGAATTTAAATTGCAAGGTTAATGCAAGGTTGCGGCAAGGTTAATGCAAGACTGGCGTGATAGAATACCTTATAGAACAGGAGGTTTTGAATATGGATACAAATTACATCATTGAAACAAAAAATCTGACGAAGCAATACGGCTCACAAAAGAGTGTGGCTGACTTAAATATCCATGTGAAGCGTGGGAGAATTTATGGTCTGCTGGGCAGAAACGGAGCCGGAAAAACCACTACCATGAAAATGCTGTTGGGCTTAACGAAGCCGACTTCCGGGGAGGTCAAAATCTGGGGAAAGCCTTTGCAGGGGAATGAAAAGAAGTTGCTGCCCCGTATCGGCAGCCTGATTGAGTCCCCCGGCTTTTATCCCAATCTGACCGGCACAGAGAACCTGCGTATCTTTGCTACCCTGCGGGGTGTACCAAACAATCATGCCATCAAAGACGCTCTGGATTTGGTAGAACTGCCCTATAAAGATAAAAAGCTCTTTTCGCAGTATTCCCTTGGCATGAAGCAGCGTCTTGCCATTGCCCTTGCCGTCATGCACGATCCGGAGCTTTTGATTTTGGATGAGCCAATCAACGGGCTTGATCCCATCGGCATTGCAGAGGTGCGCTCCTTTATTCGGGAACTTTGCAACGCAAAAGGAAAAACGATTCTGATTTCCAGTCACATTCTTTCAGAGATTTCCCTGTTGGCTGACGATATTGGAATTATCGACCACGGTGTATTGCTGGAAGAAGAAAGCCTTGCCGAGTTGGAGCAAAAAAGCAGTAAGCATATTCGTTTTACGCTCTCTGATACTGCACAGGCGGCAAGAATTTTGGAATGCAATTTCCATGAAAACCATTTCTCTATACAGGACGACCACAATCTGCGCCTGCACAACCTTGATCTGCCTGTGGGGAAAATAGTAACTGCCTTTGTAGAAAACGGATTGGAGGTATCGGAGGCGCATACCTGTGAAGAAAGCCTTGAAGATTACTTCAAGCGTGTGACGGGAGGCGAGGGAATTGCTTAAACTGATTAAATGCGAATTTTGGAAATTAAAGCGGAAAAGATTATTATACGCACTGATGTCATTATCGTTATTTTTTCCGTTGATTTTGGCATATATGGCCAAGGCGGGAACAGGTGCAGATACAACGGAACATTATCTTCAAACCCGATTTGATTATGTTTATACAATGATGTTGGGATATGGCTTGGTTTTTTTGCTTCCATGTCTAATTGGTATCATTGCCGCTATTTTGTTTTTTATAGAAAGAGATTGCGATACTTCCAAAAACCTTAGAACAATTCCTGTTACAAATACACAACTCATTATGGCAAAAATTTCTATGCTCTTTATTTTTAGCATTGCGTTTTGTCTGACAAGCACATTATCTGTTGCGTTGTTTTGTAAACTGTTTCATGTAGGAATAGTTTACGGTATGACTTATAAGATATTTATGAGCCTTATTTTTGGAGTTCTTATCGTAGCAGCTTCTTTGCCGATTGTATTTTTAATTATTTGTTTTAACAAAAGTTTTTTGCTTTCTATCCTGCTTGCGTTTTTTTATTCTATTTTTAACTGGGGCATACTGGGGACGGTTGGAACATCTATAAGTGCTGCAAAAATTGCTTTCTTAAATTCTTTCCCAGTTATATGTGTTATGAACTGGACAAGCGGCTTAATGATGGATCATTTGCAAAAAGACAATCTTTTGCCGGAAGCCTATGCAATTGTACCAACTACTTGCCATACAATTTTTATTCTGACAATTACTGTTATACTTTCGTTGTGGTTGATCATTCGCTTTTATAAAAAATGGACGAGGTAAAAGATATGGGAAATATAATAAAAACTGAATTTATAAAACTAAAACGCTATTCCGTAATAAAAGCCGGAATTATTATGACAGTGCTTTCGCCGCTGCTGTCACTGTTTTATTCCACAGCCAACGGTGGACAGACATGGACATTTGACTATTTTATGCAGCAAGTTATGATTAGTAACTGTACCTTGTTTTTTCCGATTATCATTGCACTGATAGCAGGTTATATTATAACAAGGGAATATACAGACGATACGATGAAGAATATATCAACAATTCCTATCCCATATAAACAGTTGCTTTCTGGAAAACTACTGGTTCTATTGTTGTTGACAATCATCTTTAGCCTTATAGGTTGTGTGGTAGCATTAGTAATCAACATTATTGCTGGATTTCCGGGAGCGCATTTTGGCAATCTGTTTAATCTGTTTATTCGTGTTACTGGGGCGAATATAGGGATTTATATTTCAGTCTTGCCGATTATTTTGCTATTTTGTTGTTCGGCAAATAATTTTTTGGGTGGGGTTGCACTAGCTTTTGTGTATGGATATTTCGGAACTTTTGAAGGAACACTGTTAAATTATTATCCAATTAAAGCAAGCATGATTTTAGTAGACCCTACTTGTGGTGCGGAATATGGTTATACTTATCATATTTTCCCTGCTTTCATCACAATAGTTTTGACTTTCTTGATTTCTGTGATTATTCTTGCAAATAAAAAGAAAGAACCCAGCACATTGACTGTTGTTAAAAAGAAAAAAGCAGTTAGAAAAAAGGGCTGGTGATGTGATGGGCGATTATAACAAAAAAATTTTAGCAGTTATAGATTTGAAAAAATCTTATGTTACAAAAGGAAATACCTACCCTGGTTTACAAGGAATCAATATGTAGGTTAATCAGGGGGAGTTTATCACTGTCATGGGACCATCAGGCAGTAGAAAGACAATCTGCTTAATAGTATATCCGGTTTTCTTTCTGCTGGCAGTAGGAGCTTGCTTGCTGGCAACAGCAATTCCGTTGCGTAGAATCTCAAAGATCAACATTGTGGATTCGATTGAAATGATTTGAATTGTAAGTATTATAATATATTTTTTGTTTTAGGACATTTCTGTGACATTTGTGTTTTACAATTAAGCTATAGAAAAGAGGTGTTCTTATAATGAAAAGAAAGTATGAAGTTATTGGTATTGTGATCGATACAGAAAAAGAAGCAGAGAAATATTCATTTTTATCCGCTGTATTGGACTGTAAAATTGAAAACTTTGCAAAAATTACTGATTTTTTTTGGGGGGGGGAGATAGAAAGGTAAGGGAATATTTTTCTAATCTTCCCACATTAAAAAATGATCCATTTTCAATTCAAGCGATGTTGGAACTTGCTGGTTTGGAAATGAAAGAAAATTGTCAAATAGAAGAATTAACATTGGGAGAGAAAAAATTACTGCTTTTGATAAAACTTGTTGCTGATACCTCAAAACAATATATATTTCAAAGTTTGTTTCAAGATATGGAAGAAAACGAGGTTCAAAGCGCCGTAAGATTAATAGTAGAAATGTCAACTTATATGAATGTAATTCTGCTCAGTTCATCCTCAGAAGGGTATGAAATCTGTGATAGAGTGATTCAGTGGTCTGGGAATGATGGAAGAGGACACATTGCGCGCAGTAAAATCAAAGATATGTGCATCATGCCGCCTTTTGTTATGTGCGATATATTGAAAGTGATAAGGGCAAGTGAAACTGCTGAAGCTGTAATTCCCTTATGGGAAGCGATTCCTGGAGAGTATGAGGAATATGCACATCAGGTCTTAAATTCGAATGCAGGAAAGAAAGGATTTTCTTACCGTTATATTTCTCATAGACCATTTAGAAGTGGAGATATTTATTGGATTATGGAGCATCAATTGCAGGAGCTGGAAGTTGATGGCAGACCATGTTTTGAAAAAGTGAGCCTTATGACAGATGAGGCAACCATTCATGTAACGTGTAGTGAATATTTCTTCCGGTGTTGTAAAGAACTGGAAACTATTTTTTATCATTATTCGGAAAATCATGTGGAGGAATTGTAATATGAGAAACAGAGAGATGGGGGTGTGAAGAAAAACAGAATTATAGTAATTGCGGATGAAGGAGAAGTGCTATGGGAAAGCTTGGTTTTACCGGAACAGCAGACAGAGATTTATCGGGCAAAAAATATTCAGGATGCCCTTTCTCATTTGACAGTGTTCTCGTATTATTTGATTTTAATTGCAGTAAAGCAAGAACCGGAAATCATATGCCAACTTGTAGAAACCATCCGAAAGATGGTGATAACACCTGTGATTGTTTTATTACCGGCTCATTCTGAAATGCGAAATAAGATCATTCAGGCCGGAGCGGATGTAGTATTGACGCAACTGTGTACAGAAGAAATCAGCCTGCAGGCATATGCATTGATCCGCCGCTATACAGAGTGGAAATCGGAAAGAAAAGAAGAAGTTCCTGTCATAGTTGGGAAACTGGAAATCCTTCCACTTCAAAGAACAGTAGAATGGGAGCATAAAAGAATCCCCGTTGTAAAAAGGGAGTTTGATTTCCTATATCTGTTAGCGTCTACACCGGGAAGAGTATATACATACAGTCAGATCTATCAGCTGGTATGGCAGGAGTACCCACATGGGGATATTGCAAATATTATTTACTGTATGGTACATCGATTGAAACGGAAATTGAAAAAAGTAGATGTAAATGCAGAACATATAATCATCAGTGTAAAAGAGGTTGGATATTCTTTAAAAACAGATCAGGAATAAAAGAGCAAGTCCTAAAGTGTAATAGGGGCTTGCTTTTTTTTAAAGAAGTATTTATTTTCTTAGCAAATAATTTTCACCCCATTTACAGAGTTCATCAAGAATAGGGGTTAAAGTTTTTCCAAATGCGGTTAAGGAATATTCTGTTTTGGGTGGTACAACCGGATAAACCTTACGGTTAATCAAGCCATCTTTTTCTAATTCACGAAGCTGTTGGGCTAACATTTTATCGGTTGCTTTTGGAATGAGTTTATGAAGCTCATTGTATCGCAATGTTTTATCCATTAAGTGCCATAAAATGACAGCTTTGTATTTTCCACCGATGAGTTGAATAGTTGCCTCAACGGGACAACTAAAACTACAAGGAGTAATTTCCATAATATTTTTCTCACTTTCTTTTTGGGTAGTATATTACAAAATAGTGCGTTCTTGTCTGATATACTATTACAGATATAATTATAGTATAGGTTGACCTAATTCACAAGAGTAAAAGGAGATTGAAACATGAATGTATTAGATACTGCAAAGAAAAGATATTCTGTTAGAACATATGAGGATAAACCTGTAGAAAAGGAAAAGCTGGACAAGATACTTGCTTCTGCCCATGTTGCACCAACTGCGGCAAATTTACAGCCTGTTAAATTATTAGTGGTACAGGATAAAAAACGTTTGGATTGTATCGCAAAAGCAGGAAACATATATCATGCTCCATTGGCAATTATTGTTTGCGCAGACCATGAAAAAGCGTGGACTAGACCTTTTGATAACAAACAGACAACAGATATTGATGCTGCTATTTTGACAGATCACATGATGTTACAGGCAACGGAATTGGGACTGGGAACAGTTTGGGTATGTTTCTTTAGGCCGGATGTAATCAAACAAGAATTTCAGTTACCAGACAATTTAGAACCGATCAACATATTGGTCATTGGCTATGGAAAAGAAACGCCAGCAGATCCAGAACGTCATTCTGTTACTCGTATTCCTATGGAAGAGTTAGTTTCATATAATTATTTATAATTCAAGAGTAAGTTTTAAAAACTGACAGTTATTTGACAGACAACTGACAGTCTGTTGACAGACTGATTTTGTATACTACTTCTTTATGTAAAGAATGGGATTCATTCCATGACATAAAGGAGTAGTGTATGTGCCGGAAAGAGCTACAAAAGGGAAAAACCTAATTTCATATACAGCGTTTGGTGGTGTCGCAATTCAAAACAGGATTGCGGCATCTTTCTTTTTGTGGAGCAAACTCTGGTTTATACAGTCTTCTGCCTGTGAGAAGGCAAGATCACCACCACTCCGATTTGATTTCAAAAAAATTCAGATCGGAGGAAAAGAAAGGTGACATTTCATAAAGCAAAAGAAGAATATAAATGGAAACAGTGGAAGGAGCAGGAGGAACGGATTTTACGAAAATCCGGTGTCAGTGAAGAGGTAATCCAAAGACTTCGTGAATTAGACTGGCAGGACTTTAATGCGGAGCGGAGATTCTGGGAACATTTTTCTTCTAATCAAGAAGAATTATACACCAGGGAATTGGAAGAACCATCTTCAGTGGTGCTTAATATTCAACAGTTACTTGACAGTGTGGAAAATGAGCAACTGTTACAGGTTCTTTTGGAGTCGGATAAGAAAACACTGCAGATTTTACTTCTGAAGATGTGGGGATTTTCTGTTCGTGAGATTGCAGGTCAGATGGGACTAGCGGAAAAGACCATTTATACACGAATTGAGCGATTGAAGAAAAAAATTAAAAAAGTTTTGAAGAAGTGAAGAAAAATGGGGTATCTCATCGGCTCTATATATGAAAGGGGTAATTGCCCCCCAGTTCCTTGACAACCACATACCAGCATTACAGGTACGTTCCCAAAGATAGAAGCGTGACAGCATAAGCGCCAGGACGGATGGGAACAAGCACTGCAGGATTGTTATGGAAAGGTCTGTCCAAAGACTATGGCGGATCATTTCGTGAGAAAACTGTCGGTGCCTGTTCTCATTCTGAGCGACTCCTTATAGCTGTGAATGGACTTTTGCAGGTCTTTCGCCAGGATCATCGGAGGGGGATAATGATACGAAATTCTTCTCAAAAAAGAAGAGGATGGACTCTAAGTTGTAATCAGCAAGACTTTCAGGAAATCTGCGAGCGGTGCGAAGCGAAGCATCCGCCTGTGATGTTCCCTACCATAGATGTGGTGTGGCAGCCGGGGAGTCGAGGACAAATACGGTGCTAAAGAAAAGAAGAAACGATAAGAAATCAAAAAAGAGTGTGTCGTTGATATCAGATACATGCGGCTGTGGGAAAATATCACAGCCGTATTCTTGTGGTATTAACGCCATGCGGAAAGAAGTACTATGTTTTATAAAGTTGAATATCAAAAAAGAGCGCACCAGGAAGTGGAGAAGATCTTCCGGGTGCTATTTCCGGAACAGGGACTGGCAGTCCGAGAAGAGCAGATCCGTCTATGCCATGAAATGCTGGATACTCTGCTGGGAGAACAGATTGCCTTGTGTGATGCAGGAGTAGGAATTGGAAAGACCTATGCCTATCTGGTAGCCTGCGTATTATTGCGGAAATATTCCATGCTGACAGGGCGGGGAAATCCGTTGGAACAGCGTCCGGTGGTGGTATCCACCTCCAGCATTGCATTGCAGAAAGCCATTTTAACAGAATATATTCCCTTTTTGTCCAGGGTGCTGCTGGAGCAAGGAATCATTCAGTCCCCGCTTCGGGCAGTGGTGCGAAAAGGGAAAGAACACTTTGTCTGTGATAATAGGCTGGAACAACGAATCGAAGCAATCCGCCATAAACAGAAGAATGCTGCCCAAAAAGAAGCACTACTGTCCTTGCGGAAACAGTATGATATGGATAGCGTAAAGAATCTGAGCGGGTTTGACAGAAGGCTGGTCTGTGTGCCAAAATTCTGTCCAAGAGAATGTCCGGGCAGGCAGATGTGCCGCTATCAGAGATATCTGGAAGAATCCAGGAAACAGGATGTGTTCATTCAAATCTGTAATCACAACTATTTACTGGCAGATGCATATCACAGAGCAGAAGGATACAAGCCTTTATTGTCTGATTATCGGACGTTGATTGTGGATGAAGCTCATAAGTTACCGGAAGCGGCAAGGCAGATGTTTGGGAAAAATCTATGCATGGATGATATCCGGGAAATAGCATATTATCTGGAACGGGAGCATCAGAAAGAAGCGGCAAGAATCCTACGGACAGTCATGTATGGCGTATTGCATGTGGTTGGTGCAGAACACCGAATTGGAAAAGGAATCCGGGAAACGTTCCGTAATACAACAAATAGTGTGGTTTCTCTGTGGGAAGGCGTAGAGATGCTGGAATTTCTTTTAGAAAAACTGGAACGAAGTATTCCAAGGTGGATACGAAATCGCTTGGAAGCGGCAAAGGAGGTATTAGAGTGTTTTTGCAGTAATGATGGGAAATATGTCCGCTATCTGCGTCTAGATACAGAGCAGCTTCCCATTTTGTGTGCAGCCAGCCGGAAAATCCCAGAATTACTTCGGAAGCTGTTATGGGATCGGGAAGAAGGCATCCATACGACGCCCCATATGTTGCGGAGATACTTCGGAAATATGAGGCGGGATGCCGGATGGCCGCTGGAAATGATCAGCGAAGCGTATGGACATAAGCACATCGACACAACCATCAAATATCTGAACCTTGTAGATGATCAGCTTATGGAAGCCAGTGACCAATATTATGCAAAACATTCTGCCCTTTATGATGTGGAGAAACTCCTGTAGGAGGTGAAGAACATGCCCGCTTATCAATTATATGTATATGAAGATCAGGAAAAGTGGGAAGCACTGGAACAAAAAATCTGTGATCAGGTGGATGCTTGTACAGAGGTAAATGGAACCATACGAAACCGGATAAAGAAGTTCCTGATAGAAGAAGGGATTACTGATATTTCAGAGATGGACGCAGTCCTAAGGGTCCGCTACGAAGAATATCTGGAAAGGAACGAAACCGTTCTTGCACCGATTACCTGCTTGCGGGGATTTGATGGAATCGTGATTCATCGGATGAAAGAAGAACTGCAGACACTGGCAGGGAGAAGAAACTATACTACAGAGTATCAGGAACAGTGGATGTGCCTTACCCATTATCCGGAGATTGAGATTGCGGAATCCTTTCTATCAAGTAAAGACGGAAAAGAACTGTTGTGGAATTTTACCCTGGAATGTCCAAGAAATTTGAAGGTGCAGATTTTTACAGTACTGAAAGAGGTGATCCATACCTACCAAGGCTGTTATAGAAAAGAGAAACTGCTGGCACTACAAAGGTTCTACCAATTCTGTGTGAAACATCAAGTGGCTGATATTGAGACCATGACATTGGACAAAGAACAGCAATTTGAACAGGAACTTTCGGAAGAGTTTCGAGGGAAAAAGAGAAGCACTGTGTTTGGTATCTTGCAGATGAGCAGAAAAATCCTATTTTTGCAGGCACCAGAAATCCATTGGAAAGCAAGTGTGTGGTTTTTGGAACGCTTCCATTTTTCCAGGGAACGGATGAATCCAAGTAAGCCTGTGGAATCGGTATCCTTTAAAGAGGTGACTAACCTGGAAAATCAAAAGATTTTGCAAAAATATCTGCGGTATCTGTTTGGAATCACAGATTTATCTATCAGTACCATTCGAATCAAGCTGCTGGAACTTCGTACATTCCTGGCACACTTCAATGGAGAGGAAAAGCCAATCTATGAAGTGGAGGCAGAGAAGATTCAGAGATATCTGGAATCCGTTCAGAGACAGGATACACGTGAAAAAACAGCAAATGGAAGAATCTTTATGATTTTGCAGTTTTACAATTTCCTTGTAGTCAAAGGATATCTGAAGAAGATTCCATTCCGTCATGTGTATTATATGCAGAAAGAAGTGCATGTCCACAATGACCGTAGTGTACCGGAAAGAATCTATACGGAAATTTTATCGAAGCTGGCAGAATTTCCGGAACATCTGCGGTTGATGTTCCTGCATTTATGGTGTACCGGAATCCGGGGAAGTGAAGTATGCACCCTGACAGGTGGCGATTATGAAGAAAAGAATGGAGATTACTGGCTGAAAGTGTATCAGGTAAAAATGAAAACGTATAAGCGGATTCCCATTCCGGAAGCATTGTACGATCTGGTGCAGGTGTACAAAAAGAAATATCAGATCGGATCAGAAGAATACCTGTTTAAAAGCAAAAAAGGTGGAGCATTCCAGTATGCTACATTACGGTATCAAATGTTGAAATACTGTGAGAAAAATCAGATTGCAGATGGAGAATATATATTCAGATCCCATGATTACCGCCATAACCTGGCTACGCTTTATTATGATAATGGTATTTCCATCCAGGCGGTACGAGATTACTTGGGGCATGAATATGAAGAAATGACCAGGCAGTATGTGGACTATATGCCGAAAAAACTGGAAAAAGCCAGTGAAGCATATTTCCAGGAAGAAACCCACAGCTTTGCGGCGGAACTGATGAAAGGAGAGTTCCATGGATGAAAAATTATATCTAATCGATTTGGACTGCTATGCAAGAGCAGAGGAAAACCAGAAAAAGAGGGTAAAGGAATCCCATTGCTTTGATTTCGGACTGCTTCCAACAAAGGGGCTTCAAAAAGAATTCCGTTCCTTTGTTGAGAATCGGAGCCGACAATGTGCATTGGCAACGATGATACAGGAACGAGTGCTCTATCAGAGATTTTGCAGAATGGTAAAGGATAAGCACATCCGGGCAGAGAGGCTGCAAGAACTGGAGTGGGAACAATGGCTGCTCAAAATCCGAAGCTGGATTCTGGAACATGGACAAAAACTGACCATGCAGGGAATCAACGTATATGGGAAAGAAAAGACAGTGCCATCGAGCCTCATCACATATGTGCGGAAGGCATATCAATTTACAGAAGCCAAAGAGGAACGGGATGAGATTGAGAAAGATATCTGGAAATTAGAGAATCTGGACATTGCCTATAAAAAGAATCCGATTAAAAATGTACAGACTTTGAATTTTACAGTGATTATCCAGGATGACTTACGGGAAGAAACAAAAAAGGCAGTTTATGAGCATTTACATCATGAAGCGATTGCAACGATCATCAAAGAGTTGACAGCCATCCGGAGACTATCCAGATATTTGAAAGAAACATATCCCCAAATCCATTCGGCAGAAGAACTGAATCGGGAGTTGCTGGAAGAATATCTGACGTACCTTGCAACGGAAGCGGAGGGCGTGAATAATTACCGAATGGATTTGACGAGACTCCGAGGACTGCTGGAAACCATTGGAAAATTATATAGGTATCCACATTTAGAAATTTTATTTTTGGCCAGTGACTTGCCCAGACAGGTGCAGCCGAAACTGAAATCTTATTCAGATAGTGAACTGATTCGTTTTAATGCAGCGCTTGCGGAACTGGATGAGCAGATGGAGCGGCTTATGGTCATCCACCAGATGTTAGGAACAAGGATATCGGATACCCTTACCTTGCAGACAGACTGCCTGTATCGGCAGGACGGACATCCTATGATCCAAATTCGGCAGATGAAAACAACTACCTTTGTGAAACCTATCAGTGCAGAACTGGAATTGCTGATTGAAAAAGCAATAGAGTATAGCAAGAAAAGGTATGGAGATACAGTTTACATTTTTGTAGATGAGAAAAATAGCAAGAGACCTATGCAGTATAATACTGTTCAAAACAAGGTGATGGATCTGATCCAGAAAAAAGATTTGCGAGACGATCATGGAGAACTATTCGGATTTGGAACGCATATGTTCCGCCATGTATATGGTATCCGCTTAACAGAACTGCATCTGGATGACTGGACCATCGCAAAACTATTGGGGCATACATCTGTAAAGAATGTGAAATTTTACCGGAAGATGAGCCTCCAGATCATCGCAGATGAAACGAGAGAAATCAGAGCAGAGATGAGCCGGATGATCCGGGCGAATCTGGCAGGATGGGGGAAAGAGTATGAGCAAATATGACAAGATGCTGGAAGTAAACCATAAGCAGAGCGTGGAGAAGATTCAGAGGGCAAAACTGACGATCCAGGAAATGATCGAAGAAGAGGATAAAGTGACCGTTCCCAAACTGATGCAAAAGACCGGGCTCTCCAGAGGATTCTTTTATAAGAACCCGGAAGTGCGAAAGGCAGTAGATCGTGCCTTGCAGCTACAGGCTGGCATGATAGATAAGAGAAGAAAGATTTTAGATATGGCAATGGACAACCGTATCCTGCAGCTGGAGCAACAGGTAGCAAAACTGAAAAGAGAGAACGAGACATTACGGAAAGAAAATGAAGCAATGCGGAAAGCATTGAATAAAAGAGACTTGAATCTGATCAAGAATTTTTAATGAAGAAGAAAATAATCAGCGGCTGGCAGGGGCGAGAAGGACGTGCCTGCTGGTGGTTGTGGGGATAAAATAGAGGAGAAAGCAAAACTTTTTTCATTTTGTATCATCAAATATTTCATGATACAATAGTGCTATAAGTTAAATTTGAGGGAGGGATTTTTACGATAGCACTTTTGGAGAAAATTCATGAAGTAATAAATAATAGAATACAAGAGAAAAAGAAAAATGAATTTACAGATTTGGCGCCCATTGATGATATTGAAAATGGAGCTGAATATTTAAAGGCATTACATTGGGCGATAAAGAAAAAGAAAGTTAAAAATATTGCACTAGCAGGTCCATATGGTGCGGGCAAGAGTAGTATCATTGATACATATTTGAAAAAACATAGAATTATTAGAAGTAAATCACTTCGTGTTTCAATGGCAACTTTTGTTGAAAACGAAACTGATGAGAAGGGGAATCCTAAGAAAATTTCTTTGAAACAAGATGAAATTGAATTAGGAATTTTAAAGCAATTATTTTATAAAGTCAATTATAAAAAGATTCCGCAGAGCAGATATCGGAAGCTACACAAAATTAATTGGAAACGTGTCTGGGGATATTTGGTTTTGATATTTTTAATTTTGGGAGTGACGGAATTTATATTTTTTCCAGATACTTTTCAAATGATAATTGAAAAAATAGAAGAGGCAGGTGGAAAATTTGGATTAAAAGCAGTGGTTTCGGATAGTATTTTCCTTGTTTTTTGTGCGGGAATATTGGCAATCATCGCCCGAACATATCGTTTGGTGCTGTTTCGCTTTAAAGTAAATGAAGTAAAATTGCCAACAGAGACAGTTGTGAAAAATTCTGAAACGGTAGCGGAAACTGTATTTAATAAAAATATGGATGAAATTGTATATTTCTTTGAAGAGACAAAGTACAGAATTGTATTTTTTGAGGATTTAGATCGCTTAGAAGATCCATCTATTTTTATCCATCTTCGGGAATTGAATACATTATTGAACAACTACGACGGGATTAAAGGGCGTATTGTTTTTGTTTATGCTATTAGAGATGATATATTTACGGATACAGACAGAACAAAATTCTTTGAATTTATTATTCCGGTAATTCCAATTATAAATTCTACGAATTCAGGGGAAATCTTTTTACAAAAACTTGAGGAATCTGAAAAGAAAGGGATTGTTCATGAAATCTCACAGGAATTTATATTAGACGTATCCCCATATGTTGAAGATATGCGAATCTTACAGAATATATATAATGAGTTTGTCGTATATAAGGAAACGATTCGCACTGACCAGGATCTGAAATTGTCAGATGAAACAATGATGGCATTGATTATTTTTAAAAATTTGTATCCACGGGAGTTTGCCGAACTTCAAATGGAGAGAGGAGTTGTGAAACAAGCCTTTGAGGATAAGCAAAAATATATATCTAGACAATGTATGCAATGGCAGAATGAAGTTAATGAGCTTACACAGGAACTAAAAGAATATCATGCTGCTTGTTTAAGAGACGTTAAAGAACTTAAAACAGCCATGCTGGGAGAACTGGTTGATTGGGAAGGAATTACTTATCGAATACAAGCAAATTATATGCAACATTACGCTACGAATAAGATAATGGAGGATGTATTTGATTTATCTATGCTAAATAGTATAGATTCTCCTATTGTTCGTTATTATTCATGGGATGGGTATGATAAATCAAAAACTGTAAATAATTTTCGGGAAATTTTTGAGAAGTATAGTAAGAGAATTAAAAATCTTCAATTTGTTCGAGAAAAAGGTGTTAGTTCAATAAAAAGTGAAATTGAAGATTTGAAGAAGAATGTACATGAACTTTCAGGCTGGTCACTTAAAAAGTTGATAGAAAAATTTGGAGTCCATAATGTACTATCTGAAAAAGTGGCTGAAAATAAATTGCTCGTATTTATGCTTCGAAGAGGATACATTGATGAAAAATACGCAAATTATATCAATTATTTTAAGGGGACAAGCATTACAAAAGAAGATATGAATTATATACTGGCAGTAAAAAATATGGAAAAGCTGCCATATAATTATAACTTGACAAAAGTTGGAATGGTTATACAGCGTTTACAACCGTATGAATTCGAACAAAAAAGTATTTTCAATTTTATTCTTTTGGAATATTTATTGTCTGAAGAGAATGAAAATGAAAAACGTATGATATTAATCGATCAATTATCTGATAGAACAGTGGAAAGTTGGGAGTTTATAGATGAATTTATTGAGCAAACTCAATATAAAGAGAGATTGATTCAATTATTAGCAATGCGTTGGCCTGATATGTGGAATGATATTGTCCAGGATATATCGATAACATATGAAAGAAAAATTTTTTATTTACAGTTACTTATTGATAACGTGGATACAGAACGCTTATTTGAATTAAATGACAATAATAAGATGAGCGACTTTATAGAGGAAAATCCAGATATATTACAGCAGCTATCATCTATTCAAGATCAAAAGGTGATTTCCTTAATTGAAACACTTGGAATTATTTTCAAGAATGTTTCTATTGAAAATGTTTCGGAGGAAGTTTTAAGATATGTTTTTGAAAATCAGCGCTATGAGTTAAATGATACGATGATACGTAGGATTGTAGAATTTGAAGATGGTACAATGCTTTCCGGTTTAGATACTCGCAATTATACAACAATTATTTCACTAGGATATGAACCGTTAATTAAATACATACAAGAAAATCTGAAACAGTATGTGAAGGAAATTATATTAGCACCTAATAATACTAAGGAAGATGTTGAACAGATTATGGATTTGTTAGAAAGAATGTTGGAAAATGCTCCAGAAGAGACCGAAATCTGTTTGAAATTAGTGAATCATGAAGAATTTTGCGTAGATGATATTTCTGAATGCTGTGGAAAGTTCGATTCTGATTTTGATAAGGACGTGAAAATTCTTTGGGATGAGTTATTGGATAAAGGAAAAGTAAGTCTGAAATGGGAGAATATCAAATGTTATTGGGACAGATATAAGATTACGCCAGAACTACTTCAATACATTGAAACAAATAGTGATCAACTTACATTTTTAGAGAATCAGTGTTTAAATGAAGTGTTTGCCGAAGAACTTATTACAAGTACAATTGATGATTCTGCTTTTGAAAAACTATTACCTCAGTTGGAATTAGAATTTGATATTCCAATAGAGAAGGTTGAGAGACAGAAAGTGGGAATTTTGATTAAGAAAAAATATATTCCTTTTGATGTTAATAAATATGGTGAAATTAAAGATGTCTATCCTGATTTATGTCCAGATTTTATTTTGTATAATCAAGCGGAATATATGGAAGTAATGGAAAAGATTCCAATGGGAAAAACATTATTAGAAACACTATTGCTTTCGCCTATTCTCGATTTTTCTAATGCAGAAGTTCTGTTGGATGCTTTTGGAGAAAATTATATGACTGCAAAAATTGCTGAAAACTTAGTTGATTCAAATATGACGATTAACAAATCCATATTTACAGCAGCCTGGGAATATGTAGATGAAAAAGGGAAAAAGACGTTGATGTTTAAATACCTTTCGATTTTAGAAGCGGCTGATTTTGAAAATTGTTTTTCAGAACTTTCACAATGGTATTCAGGATTTTGCGATAGAAGTAAAAAACATAGCGTTGAATTACCTAATAACGAAGAAAGCCAAAGGCTTGCTAAACGATTACAAGAAGTATCGTACATTACAAGTTACAAATTACAAGAAAAAGAAGTCTATGATTCTGTTACGGAAACAAAAAAGAAAAAGAGTACTTTTGTGTGTTGGATAAAAGCAATCAAAGGATAAAAGAAAATTTTTCATAGTATTTAAGGGAGATCAAGGTAGGGTATAAAAGCCCTGCCTTTTTCTGAAGAGAAGTGTACACAGTACACAAATGTACATACCGTTAAAGCCCCTATTTTCAAGGCATAAGGGGATAGGGGTACAGTTTACAGATGAGCCAACTGGAAATTTGGACTCAAAGTCAGGGAAAATTGTAATTGATGCATTGAATAAGATTTCATCGGAATATAAGAAGACGATTGTCATGGTAACACATGATCCGCAGATGGCAAG
>NZ_JAOQJW010000034.1:0-25971 GCF_025567265.1 Dorea amylophila
TGAGGCGTATGCCGAGTTTCAAATTTTGAAAGCCTGCTTTTAGCAGAATTTTACCCCTTTAGAATTGACCCGCCGATGGAACCTGAGCAGGAACGCCTTTTCAAGCTTTATTCCGGTTCGGGTATCCACAGCCTTCCTGAATTAAATCCCAATTTAATTTAGCATCTCCCGCAATTTCTCATTCACCATTCCGGGATTTGCCTTTCCTTTCATGGCTTTCATAGTCTGTCCGACCAATGCGCCGAGTGCTTTTTCTTTGCCGCCTTTGTAATCGGCGATTGCTTTTGGATTCTTTGCAATGACTTCTTTTAACACTTCTTCCAGTGCACCTTCATCATTGACTGTCTTTAATCCATGCTCTTCTACGTAACTTTCCGGATCTACATTCTTTTCAAATACCTGTTCGAATACTTCTTTTGCAACGGAACTGTTAATGGTTCCGTCCTCTGTAAGCCCGATCAGTTTTGCAAGATTAGCCGGTGAGAAGCTGATATCTTCCGGTTCCATGCTGTGTTCTTTTAACAGACGCATGGTTTCTACCATCAGCCAGTTGGATACTTTCTTCGGTTTCCCACAGATTGCCGTCGTCTCTTCAAAGATATCCGCCATGTGTTTGGATTCTGTGAGTATTTCTGCATCATACTGCGGGATATCGAATTCTTTTTTATAACGTTCCAGTTTTTCATCGCGGAATTCCGGCTGTTTTTCTTTGATCTTTTCGATCCACTCATCATCGATCACGATTGGTACAAGATCCGGTTCCGGGAAATAACGATAATCCTGAGCATCTTCTTTGGAACGCATGGCATGAGATGATTCTTTATTGTCATCCCATCGTCTCGTCTCCTGGATAACGGATTTTCCCTCTTCAATGAGTTCGATCTGACGTTCTCTCTCTCCTTCAATGGCTCTTGCGATTGCCTTGAATGAGTTCAGGTTCTTCATCTCTGTTCTGGTTCCGAACTCCTGGGTTCCCACTTCTCTTACGGATAAGTTGACATCCGCTCTCATCGAACCTTCCTGGAGCTTACAATCAGATGCTCCCAGATACTGGATAATCGTTCTTAATTTCTCCAGATATGCAATGACTTCTTCCGATGAACGCATATCCGGCTCGGATACGATCTCTACAAGCGGCACACCGCTTCGGTTAAAGTCTACCAGAGATGTGTCATCCCATTCATCATGTACCAGCTTTCCGGCATCTTCCTCCATATGCATTTCATGGATACGGACTTTTTTCTTTGTATCTCCTACTGCAATCTCCACATAGCCGTTTCTGGCGATTGGCTGATAAAGCTGTGAAATCTGGTAGTTCTGCGGGTTATCCGGATAAAAATAGTTCTTACGGTCGAATTTGCACACTCTTGTAATATCGCAATGTGTTGCAAGGCCGATTCCCATTGCATATTCTACAACTTGTTTATTTAATACCGGAAGTGATCCAGGCATACCGGTACAAACCGGGCATGTATGTGTATTCGGTGCTCCTCCGAATGCAGTGCTGCATCCGCAGAAGATCTTCGTCTTTGTTGCAAGCTCTACATGGACCTCAAGTCCAATGACTGTCTCATATTGTTTTGCCATGACTATCTGTCCTCCTTTGCAAGTTCTGGTGCTTCATATACTTTCGTCTGTTCAAATGTATATGCGGTCTGAATGATTTTATTTTCTTCGAAACAATTTCCAATCAGCTGCATACCTACCGGAAGTCCTTTGGAATCCTTTCCTACCGGGATTGTGATTCCCGGAAGTCCTGCCAGGTTGACGGAAATCGTGTAAATATCTCCCAGATACATCTTGATCGGGTCACTTAAGCTCTTTCCAAGTTCCGGTGCCGTTGTCGGAGCCGCCGGAGCCACGATCACATCATATTTTTCAAACGCTTTATCAAATGCTTTCTTAATTAACGCTTTTGTTTTCAATGCTTTCAGATAATACGCATCATAATATCCGGAACTCAAAACAAATGAACCAAGCATAATTCTTCTCTTTACCTCCGGTCCGAAACCTTCGGAACGGGATTTTTTGTACATATTGTGAAGTCCTTCGTATTCCTCGGTACGATAACCGTATTTTACGCCATCGAATCTGGCAAGGTTGGAGCTTGCCTCAGCTGATGCAATGACATAATATGCAGGAATCGCATATTTTACAAGGCTTAAGTCGAATTCTTCTACAACTGCGCCTTTTTCTTCCAGAACTTTTACTGCCCGAAGAATATTTTCTTTTACCTCAGCATCCAGACCATCTCCAAAATAATCTTTTGGAATACCGATTCTCATGCCCTTCACATCATCTACCAGTGCAGATGTAAAATCATAACTGTCACGTCTGATTGATGTGCTGTCTTTCGGATCATAAGATGCAATGGTCTCCAGAACCGTTGCGCAGTCTGTCACATCTTTCGCAACAGGACCGATCTGATCCAGGGAAGAACCATAAGCGATCAGTCCGTAACGGGATACCGTTCCATATGTTGGTTTGATTCCGACTACGCCGCAGAAAGAACTTGGCTGACGGATGGACCCGCCTGTGTCAGATCCAAGTGCATATGGCGCTTCTTCTGCTGCCACCGCTGCACAGCTTCCCCCGGAAGATCCTCCCGGAACATGCTCTAAGTTCCATGGGTTCTTTGTCGGTCCGTAATAAGAAGTCTCGGTTGTACTTCCCATGGCAAATTCATCCATATTCGTCTTTCCCAGAATGACAGCTCCTGCTTCTTCCAGATTCTTTACTGCCTCTGCCGTGAACATCGGCCGGAAGTTTCCCAGGATCTTCGAACTGCAGGTTGTGAGCATTCCTTGCGTACACATGTTATCTTTGATTGCTACCGGCACACCTGCCAGTGGCCCTGTCAGTTTTCCGTCATCAATTAATTTCTGTACTTCTTCTGCACGTTTTAATGCGCCCTCTTTATCCAACGTCACAAAACTGTTTACATCTTTTTCTACTTTTTCAATCTGTGCAATGGAGGCTTTCACGGCTTCCACAACAGATATTTCTTTTGCCTTAATCTTCTTTCCAAGTTCTACTGCTGTAAGACTTGTGATATCCATAACCGTTTTCCTCCTATCCGATCGTCTTTGGTACTTTGAAGCTCTGGTCTTTTTCCAGCGGTGCATTCGCCAGTGTCTCCTTACTGCCGTCTCCATTTGTCACAATATCTTCGCGGAATACATTCTTTACTGGAAATACATGTGACATTGGTTCAATTCCGTCTGTGTCCAGTTCATTTAATGTATCTATATAATCTAACATTTTTTCCATATCTGCTTTGGCATCTTCTTTTTCCTGACCGGATAATTCCAGCTTTGCAAGAATACCAACATATTCAATGGTTTCATCTGATATTTTATTTGCCATCTTCCTGCTCCTTCTTTCCTGATGTTATCGATTACCCTATACTTTATATTCAGTAAACTTATCTGTTATAAAAGCCATAATAATCTGTTGATGCAATCTGTTCTGACGGTGTAAGCCTTATTTTCAAATCTTCTGACACTTCCAGTGTTGCATTTTCCGGAATTACCAGATAATGGAATGTCTCTCCGTCTATTCCATCTTCCGACAGCCCCTGGCTCCATGAATTTATTTCTTCCTGTTCGTCCGAATAAATGATTACATCCACATTTCCAGCCCCTGATACACGGCTAAGATCATATATTCCCGGTTCGAGATCTCTTCCGGCCGTCAACGTTTTCTGACCTTTAATATCCACTGATTCTGTGAGCGGATTACTCTGTCCGGCCGTTTCCATTGCCTCTACATCCTGTGCATTATCGGTATGCAGTTTTACTGTTGTCCTACAATTTAATGTAAGATGCGCACCTTTATAAAGACGGATATCCTCAATCTTGTCTTTCTTGCCCTCGGTGTATTCATACAGATAGATGCTGTTCTCAGGATCATCGATCTGCACGGTGTCATAGTCGTCTTTCGGTGTCACTGTATAGATTCCCTCCGGGATCTCCACACCTGCCACATAATTGCCGGAAGAAAGTTCATAGTCTGCACGTTCTCCCTCTTTCGGGATTTCCCGAGTCACATACTGATAATGATCATAGTCTGTTTCATCCGTATCATTTGTCTTTTGATCCCCCGTATCCTGAAATACACCTTGAACTGCATCTCCAATTGCATATTCTATATCGTACTTATGTTCCTCATAGAGATTACCCAAAACTGCAATCACGATAATTGCCAGAATCACTATTTTCAATGGTCTTCTCCGGTTTGTAATATCCGGAGTCTGCACATGCTTTCTCCGTTTTTTCCCGGTCATATCAGACTCATTCATACGATAGCCTTGTTTTCCGTAATCTCTTTTTTTATGATTTGTCTCTTTGTGATTTATTTCCCTGTGATCTGCTTTCCTGTCCGGTCTGTATTTTTCCTTCTCCTCATGTACATGTGTAAGCGGCATTCCGTCACAGTCACTCCGGTTGATCCGGTAATTCTTATCCGACTTGCGGTTATCAAGCCCACATTCCGTACAGATTCCACTACTATTTAACTTTCCTCCGCATAAACTACATCTTTTTCCAAACATATGATTTCCCTCTCATGACATGTTATCACCAGTATCATATCTATTATACC
This sequence comes from Dorea amylophila, assembly GCF_025567265.1. Taxonomy (NCBI): domain Bacteria; kingdom Bacillati; phylum Bacillota; class Clostridia; order Lachnospirales; family Lachnospiraceae; genus Dorea; species Dorea amylophila. The sequence goes on from NZ_JAOQJW010000034.1 coordinate 4,603, forward strand.
TTACTTCCCACTATGGTTCCAGTCTGCTTAAATCTCTTGGGAATAATGTAGTCTCTCTTACGTTATCTTCTCCTAATAACTGCATCGTCAGACGTTCCAGTCCGATTCCAAGTCCTCCGTGTGGCGGCATTCCATGCTTAAATGTTGCAAGATACTGTTCCATTCCTTCTTCTGTCATTCCTCTTGCAGTAATCTTATCTGTCAGCATCTTGTAATCATGAATACGCTGTCCGCCTGTCGTGATTTCCAATCCTCTGAACAGAAGGTCAAAGCTTAGTGTATATCTTGGATCTTTCGGATCATCCATTGCATAGAACGGACGTTTCTTAGAAGGATAATGTGTGACAAATACAAAATCACTTCCCCACTCTTCTTTCGCATAACGTCCGATCAGCACTTCTTCCTCCGGCTCAAGGTCGAATGGATTTCTCATCTTGTGATTGTATTTCTCTGCAACGATTTCTTTGATATCTGCAAATTTCACTGCCGGAATCTGACTCACATCAGGAAGTTCAACACCCAATACTTTTAACTCTCTTGCATAATCTTTTTTCAGCAATTCCATCGCATACTGGAGGAATCCTGTCTCCATTGCCATGATGTCTTCAAATCCATCAATATATCCCATTTCAAAATCAAGACTGGTATATTCGTTCAGATGACGCTTTGTGTTATGTTTCTCTGCTCTGAATACCGGCGCTGTCTCGAATACTCTGTCAAATACGCCGACCATCATCTGCTTATAGAACTGTGGACTCTGCGCCAGCACTGCCGGTCTGTGGAAATATTCCAGTTTGAAAATGTTGGCTCCCCCCTCGGCTCCTTTCGCTCCGATCTTCGGTGTATGGATCTCTGTAAATTCCTGACTGTAGAGGAAATCTCTGAATGCTCTTGTAAGTCCTTCCTGAATTCTGAATTTGGCACGCTCCCGGATATTTCTAAGGGAAATGGAACGATAGTTCAGTTTTGCTTCCAGAGATGTGTTCAGTTTCCATTTGGAAATTGCAAGCGGCATCATCTCGTCTTCCGGCTCACTTAAGATTTTTACACTCTCCATACGGATCTCAATTCCGTTCGGTGCTTTTTCATTCTCTTCCAAGATGCCTTCAACTTCGACTGTTGCTGCTTCTTTCATGTCTTTCAATTCAAAATCAGCACTGCCTTCTTCATAGACACACTGAAGCAGACCTTCTCTTTTTCTTAAGATCACAAATGCAACAGTTCCCATATCACGGATTGTATGCACTGCTCCGTTGACTTTTACCTTTGTGCCTGCTTCTGTCTGCTCCAGTAATTCACTGATTTCTTTTGTCTCTTTTGGCTTTACACCTGTTAAATACTCCATGTTCTTATCCTCCTTTTCTTCCCGGGACGAATAACGGTTATAAACATAAAAATCCGCCCTGGAATACATACTTGTATCCCGGGACGGATATCATCATCGTTATCCGCGGTACCACCCGCATTGAATCTCAAAGCTGTATAGTGCTTTCTAAGATTCCTCTTTTCGTGCGTAACGTGCAGTCTACGTACCAACCTACTTTTCATTCAACTTTACCATATTTACTTGTTCAGCTGGTCTGCTCCAGAGTGTTCCCTATTGTCCTCATTCCCCAAGCAGTGCTCTCAGTCGGTGACACCACATTCCTGTCAGGTTCCAAAGTCCAGAGTCTCTTTCATCGCTTTACTATACTAAAATTTGTTTTAAATGTTAGCACATGTTTTTTCAGATTGCAAGAGGGTATTCTGAATTTTATGTAAAATGTCTTCCTGGCTTTTCATTTATGACTTGTTATGGTATTATTTACTAAATTAATGCAACTCTATTTTTGAATGTAACCCTATCATTCCACGCAAGGAGGATATATTATGACTCAGAAAAAGAAGTATTACTTTTGTTTTGCACTTGCCATATCCATCTGTATGACCGTGCTGGTTCAGGTATTTCAGTTGTATTCTTTACCGATACTTGGTATATTGGAGCTTTTTATGCTCGTGAATGTATGTATGATCGCAGTGAATATATTTAACCGCAAGTGTTTGAATCATGTTGGAACGCTGATTATTACAGGAAGTTTGTTTCTTTTCCTACTTGCGCGGAATACATTTTTATTTTTGTTTTCTTTTTCTATTTAATTCACTAAGCCAGATTCCCGAACCGTAATAAAAGATTACAGTTCTCCATTTAATTATTATGGCATGCGAAACCGCAGGAATAAACTTACAAGGTCCTATCCTGTGCATACGGACTCATGGTTGGAGTCAGCACAGGATAGGACCTTGTAAGTTTATTCCGATCGGTGACAGCCGCCATAATGCATTAAATAGAAATCAATTCTAAAATCCGGAACTCCTCTGCCTCTTTCCCTATCTGGCACAACAGACACCGCATTCCCGCATCCGTGATCTTACCATCCAGTGTCATGGTTACTTTCTGAATTCCATTTTCTGTCATCAGATTCATAGCATCAATCTGGATTCCATTTAACTTTGTCATGTTCACGAACAGGTTCAGATCACTTGTCTCTTTTGGGCAGGTAAATCCAATCTTTACCTGTGTATGTTCGGTCTCAGCTGTCAGTCCTGCTGCCGCCAGAGCTGCCATCATAACTTTTTCCTGCATCTCTGGTAATAATTCATATTCATATTTTCTGCAAAGGCTCATTAAGTGTCTCAGGAATGTTTTATATTCTTCCTGAATCTCCGGATCCACATCCGCGGCTCTTTTCCCGATAATTTCAAGTTCTCTTTCGAGAACAAATACATCTCCTCCGGTCTGAGCTTTTACTTCTGCTACATGTTTTCCACATTTCATTCTTCTTAAAAACAATGGCTTCATATTTGTATCTATTTCATCAATTTCATTTCTTACTTCTTCTAATGTCATCTTAGTTTCCTCGTAAAATTTATACTATATTATATTTTTCAAATAGCTGCTGACAATATGATTTCCTTTTCTCTGCTTTCATAAACTCTGCCTCCATTTCAGCACTATCCTTTATTATCTGTACATTAGCATGAATCTACAATTCCTCTCTGCCTGTATAAAATCTCTCTGGGTTACAAGCATTGAAAATTCATAGAATGCGAAATGCATAAGTTCTTGATAGGGCGTATATGCCAATGAAAATATAGAATTATAATGCTTAACCCGATTGTATCACACAGTATATAAATTGTCGAGTAAAAAATATATTTGCTTGCAGATTCCTCCATACAAGTTATAATAAATACGAGAGAATTTATCTTTGGGGGTTATTATGATTAAAGCTTTGTTCAAACACATTTACAAATACTATAAAGATACTTTTATCCTGGCTATTGCCGGAGTAGTCATCGGTGTTCTCGTCGGAATCATCGATGCAGCATTCGGGCTGGGGCTTAATGCCTGTACCGCTATCCGGACGAAATACTTCTGGTATCTGATCTGGTTCCTGCCTCTTGGCGGCGTCTTCATCTGGTTCATCTATCACCAGTTTGGCAAATCTGTCGCCAATGGTATGAAGATGGTCTTTCACGTCGGCCTTGGTAAAAACACCAAACTTCCAATCCGTATGGTGCCACTATCCGTCATTGGAACCTGGACAACACACCTGTTTGGAGGAAGTGCCGGACGAGAAGGTGTTGCTGTTCAGATTGGTGCGGCTGTTTCCAACAACGTTGGGCGTCTGGTCGATAAGACTATTGATATCGAAAACAGCCGGAAGATGTTCCTGATCACTGGTATGGCTGCCGGATTTTCCGGACTTTTCTGTACTCCGCTTGCTGCAATCTTTTTTGCACTGGAGGTATTGGTTGCCGGAAAGCTGGAATATCATGCTTTGATCCCAGCAACAGTAGCTTCCATCAGTGCAGCATTTACATCACGGGCGCTCGGACTTCGGAAATTTCATATTAATATACTGGAAACCCTGAACTATCATCCTTCTACGTACAACGCCGTTTTTCTTTTAAAACTGGCAGCTATGGGACTGTGCTTCGGTATCGTTGGTTCTTTATTTGCACTGATTCTCCGATATCTGCGTTTGAAATTCGCCTTCCGTTTTTCTTCGCCTGTAAAAAAGGTTCTGATCATGGGGGCTGTTATCGCAGTTCTTATGATGGTCTTTCATCAGGGAAGATACTCCGGAACCGGCTCTAACCTGGTTGCTCTGTGCTTTGACGGTATTACAGATGATATATACGCTTATGACTGGATTCTTAAGATGGCTCTTACGATTCTGACACTTTCCTCCGGATTCATCGGCGGCGAAGTTGCACCACTGTTTTCCATCGGTTCCTGCTTAGGATACGTACTTGGACCGGTATTCGGATTTGATCCGATGTTCGGTGCAGCTCTTGGATTCGCTTCCGTCTTCTGCAGTGGATCAAATACTTTGCTTGCAGCTATCCTGGTCGGCGTGGAAAGTTTCGGATATAATATGCTCCCATTCTTTTCGGTTGTATGTTTTGTATCGTTTATCTTTAACTTTAATAATTCGATCTTTACAGCACAGAGAGTTGCATTTACGCATCCTGTACGGCGTCAGCGGTTGAAACAGCGGATTGCACCAAAGGAAAATTAACGTATTAGCATATACATAGTAGTTCCTGCAAGTAGCAATGTATCTTACATACTTTGTATCTACAGGACTTACCACTGGCAGCTCTTTACGAATGCATGGCAATAAAAAATAAGTGTACATTCTCCCACCGAAGAATTGTACACTTATTTTTATTCTCTTATTTCAATCTTAAATTCCTATAACACAATTTCCGAGTCTTCCAGAACCTGCCTCAGACTCCTATGCCATGATTGGTTTCAGTGCCTCAGCAAGCTTGTCCTTCTCAGCCTGTGCCTCAGCAAGATCATTACCAAGTGTTGTGTAGTAAATCTTAATCTTAGGCTCTGTTCCTGAAGGGCGTACGATAACTGTCTCATTGTTCTCAAGCTTGTAAACTAATACATTTGCTGCAGGAAGTCCTGTTTCTTCTGTCTTAGTATAATCTGTTACTTCTGTTACCTTGTATCCAGCGATCTCTGCCGGTGCATTCTCACGCAGGTTCTGCATGATTCCAGACATCTTGTCCATTCCGCTCAGTCCTGGGAATTCAAAGCTGTCGATCTTGTTGAGGTAACGTCCATACTCTGCGTAAATCTCTTCCAGTCTCTGTTTCAGAGAGCTTCCGATACTTCTGTAGTAAGCTGCCATCTCACAGATCAGCATAGATGCGATAACAGCATCTTTGTCACGTACATATGGTCCAGCAAGGTATCCGTAGCTTTCCTCAAATCCAAAGATGAATCTGTCTACTTCGCCTGCTGCCTCTAACTGTGCGATCTGGTCTCCGATCCATTTGAATCCTGTCAGTACGTTTCTTAATTCTACTCCGTAATGAGCTGCTACTGCATCAGCAAGTGGTGTAGATACGAGAGATTTTACTGCTACTGCTTTTTCAGGCATTGTACCTTTCTCGATACGTCCTGCACATATGTAATCCAGAAGAAGTACTCCGACTTCGTTACCGCTTACTAATTCATAAGATCCATCCGGGCACTTCATAGCGATACCTACACGGTCTGCATCTGGGTCAGTTGCAAGCATAAGGTCTGCATCTGACTCTTTTGCAAGGTTCAGTCCAAGCTCCAGTGCCTCAAAGATCTCTGGGTTTGGATAGCTGCATGTTGTAAAGTATCCATTTGGATATTCCTGCTCCGGAACGATTGTGATATCTGTGATTCCGATATCTTTTAATACCTGTGTTACAGGAACAAGACCTGATCCATTTAATGGGCTGTATACCAGTTTTAATCCGGCTGTCTTACACAGTCCCGGACGAACCTGCCGGGATTCGATCGCATCATAAAGTGCTCTCTTACAGTCATCTCCTACAAATCTGATCAATCCTTCTTCTACACCTTCTGCAAATGACATATATTTTGCTCCGGTCAGAACGTCTGTCTTCTGAATCTCTTCGTATACGATTGCAGCCGCATCGTCTGTCATCTGACATCCGTCCGGTCCGTATGCTTTATATCCGTTGTATTTTGCCGGGTTATGAGAAGCTGTTACCATAACACCTGCATTACAGTTATAATAACGTGTTGCAAATGAAAGTGCCGGTACAGGCATCAGTGCATCGTAGATTCTTACTTTGATTCCATTTGCTGCAAGTACACCTGCTGCTGTCTTGGCAAATACATCACTCTTTAAACGGCTGTCATAACTGATTGCTACAGTCTGTGTTCCGCCCTGTGTCTTTACCCAGTTAGCCAGTCCCTGTGTTGCCTGACGTACTACATAAATATTCATACGGTTCGTTCCTGCGCCAAGCACACCGCGAAGTCCGGCTGTTCCGAATTTCAGTGCTACTGCAAAACGTTCCTTAATTTCATCATCGTTTCCCTCAATTTTTGACAATTCCGGCTTCAGATCTGCATCTTCAAGATCTGCCGCAAGCCAGCGTTTGTATTCTTCCTGATACATTTTTTATCACTCCTACTTATTTCTTTTCCGGGTTTTTTGTATATTTTCACAACAAACCTATTAATAATATACCATTTTTTATACTTTCAGGCAATAAATGTACTGTAAATTATGTGAAAACTTTTCGTCATTTTTCTCAAAAATCAGAAAAAGACGGAGGGCACATTTTCTGTGCTGTTTCCGTCTTTTTTCTGAAATTCCAAATTCTTTCTATTGATATGTTTTATTTATCTACCGACATTATATTTTCTACGATTGAACTTCCGACCTCATATACCATATTGGAATCTTTGAGCTGCACATAGCGGTTATCACCATTTTCATTCCCAATATAAACGGTACAGGTCTTCTTATCTCCGGAAGTACTGTCTTTATAAGTTGCCGTCACCGTGATCCGGTTTGCTTCATCCAGACCATATTTTGCAAGATCTTTGACATTATAGTCTGCACACTGGGTAAGCGAGATGGTTCCCCAGCCACCGGCAAGTTCACTGCGTTGCTTCTTTTTCTTATAAGTCGTGGTCTCACCATTTTGTGTAACTTCGACCTTCTTCAGATTACCACTGCTGATCGATGGCAGTGTGTCGTTCTCCGTCAGGGATGACAGATCGAATACCAGATCCGATACCAGCGTACTTGAAATGGTATATACTGCATCCGAATCCTGGATCATCGCATAATAATTGTCTCCGGCTGCATCGCCGATTTCAATCGTTCCTTTGGTTCCATCCTTTGCCGTGTAGGTAACGGTGTAATCCGAACTGTCCAGTCCATAATCTGCTTTCTCATCCGGATCACTCAGCTTGCGGACCGCTGTCAGTCCAGTAATCTCTTTTGCCGTGCTCTTGATCGTACTCTGATTCAGACGTACTCCGTCATCCTCATCGTATACCCATTCGCCATCATCTTTGGTAAAGCTCATCTTGCTTCCGCCGCTTTCATAGGCAAATGACTTCAGACTCTTTACATCTACCAGGCTGACTTTTTCTTTGTCCTCTTTTGCCTTCTTCTGCTTCTCACTGTGACTGTTCCAGGCTTTTAATCCTCCGTACAGCGCAAGCAAGACCGCAAGCACAATCACCATAATGAGCATTGTCTTTTTCTGTTTCATCAAATTTCCCCTTTTCTGTCCATAAATCTTCTTAATTTACACTTTTCTTCTCTTCCACCAGCGCATGAATCCATAGATCAGGATTACAAGCGGAATTCCGAAGATTGTCAGGATGCTGATGATTCCCGCATGCTGCATCGTATTGTTGCTTACCTCTAGGCTCTTCGCCTTGATTGCTATATTTTTTGTCTTGTCAAAGTTAGCTGTCACCGCATTCATGAACAGATCCAGGTTCTCCAGTGTTGTGTAAGTATCTGTAATCTGTGAATTGATCATGCTTTCTGAAGAAATTACCGTCAGACGGCTGGTTGGGGATGAGCTGCTGTCGGATGAATCATCAGATGTAATCTGCTCAGTCGCAACTGCTCCTAATGTATAGGTCCCCTCTTCCTGCTTATCCTCTGTCACTGCATAGGAATTATCTGATGTCTGCATAAACGCCGTTGTTGTGATCGTATCTCTTGCCGGATCTGTTGTAGTCAGACCATGTGCATTGATCATCAGAACCATCTCGGATTCCAGATTATTGGCCAGATCGTCTGTTGCTGTGATCTCCGGGAAGATATAATAATAGTTGCCCTGGTAGCTTCTCTGCATATCTGCGATGTAACCGTCCGCTTCCTGCATACCATATTCTTTCAGCACTTCATCCAGATTCGGTGTCTCATCCTCAGGATCTCCAAGAATGATAAATACCTTTCCGCCCTTTTTCAGGTAATTCAGAAGTAATGTTTTCTCATCATCGGAAATGTCTTTTGATGGAGCATCCATGAATAACAGATCACAATCATCAGGAATTTCACCTGTCATCATCAGATTCACTTCATCTGTCGTCAGATTATTCTTACTGAACAGTTTTGTCACAGAATCTGAAAATGCTGCTTCTCCGTGTCCTGTTGTATAATACATCTTCTCTGTCTGTTCACTTGTAACCGAATTGATCGCACTTGTAAACTGGCCTTCTCCGTCGAATTCAGATGCTGAACTGCTTCCTGTCGTATAGTAGGAATAAGAATCCGAAACTAAAATATCATCAAAAGAAACAGATTTCGTTTTTCCGGTATCTTTGCAGGAGATTACGATCGTATCTTTCTCTACTCCTGCTTTCGTAAGTGCTGCCGGATGCAGGACCGGATCGATCCATGTTACACTGATCTTATCAGACAATGCCGTATATTTCTTGATAAATGATTTAATCCTTGTATCTGTCGACTCTTTTTCTGCATAGATTTTAAATGTTACTTTTTTATCCAGTTTGTTCAATACCTTTTTACTGGTCTTTGATACTCCGTAAATGTTGTTATCACTAATATCTATGCTCTTAACATTCTCCGGAAGCTGACCTGCGATCAGATTGACAACGATCACCATGCAGATTACAAGTGCGATCATTCCCACACTGTAACTTCCGTTTTTCGATGATGCACTCCGGAATGACTTCTTGATTTTTTCTAACATTATGCTCCTCCTAACTCCAACGTCTCTTCTGAATCATCTGCATCGTCAAAAAGAAGAACAAGACGATCAGTGACAGGTACAATATAATCCCGCTCACATCCAGAAGATGGTTATCGGCAATATTGGAAAATACTTCTGTCAGTTCCAGTTTGCCAAGTACTGTGGAAAGCAGACTTTCAAACACTGTTTTCTTTACAAAGTAAGTAATCAGTGTTCCTGCCAGTACGATCAGTTCCAGTACCCCGCTGATCACGACATTTTTCGTCATATTCCAGACTGCAAGTACGACCAGCGTCAACAACACCGCAACTGCCAATGCATTTGCCCATGCCGCCGAAGGGATAAAGTTCAGGATGCCGCTCCAGAGATAAGTCAGAAGCAGGATACCGAATGCGCCGATTGCCGCAATGATCACACTTTCTGTCAATGAAGAGACAAACATTCCAATGGAAATATATACGCATCCGAGTAAGAAGAACACAAGGATTGCCAAATAGTCTACCTTAATGTATGCCGTCCCCTGCGCTTTAATGATCAGTGGAAAGATCAGATAGATCACACACGGTACAGCCGTGATCGTTACCATTGCAAGATATTTTCCAAGCACGATCTCGAACAGGCTGACCGGTGCTGTCAGTAACATCTGATCCGTCTTATTCTTCTTATCTTCTGCAAAGCAACGCATCGTCAGGATCGGAATTGCTACCAGGTATACGAACAGAATCCCTGACAATACATAAGAAAAGTACGGATATCCATAGTTCAGGTTATACGCTAGGAAATAGATTCCCGTATAAGCTACCAGGAAAGCGATAAATACATATCCTATCATAGAATGAAAATAGGATCTTAACTCTCTTTTATAGATGGCTCTCATCTTACTTCTCCTCCTTTATCATTCTATTGCCTGACCCTTGTGTCAGCTCCAGAAATATCTCTTCCAGTGTTGTCTTACTCTGATTCAGGGTAAGCATCGGTACATCTGCATGGGAAAATGCAAGGAATAACTCTTCTCTGATATCTTCCCCGCCTTTTGCTATAATCTGCGCAGTTGTAATGCCGCTCGCACTGGTGCGGTATTTTACTTCTTTGATCTTTCCTGTCCGGCGGATAATATGATCCATCTCATCCCTGGAAACCTTTGCTTCCACCTCGATCTGACCTTTGCCACTCATCATATTCTCCAGATTCTCGGTCGTATCACTGGCGACCAGCTTCCCTCCGGATATGATCATGATATAATCACAGACTTCCCTTACTTCCGCAAGAATGTGAGAACTTAAGATCACGGTATGTTTCTTCGCAAGCTTCCTGATCAGTTCACGGATTTCGATGATCTGCTTCGGGTCAAGACCTACTGTCGGCTCATCCAGGATAATGATCTCCGGGAATCCCAGAACTGCCTGTGCAAGTCCGACTCTCTGCTTATAACCTTTTGACAGGTTCTGGATCAGCCGATTTTCTACGTCTCTCAGCTTTGCAAGTCTTATAACTTCTTCTATCTGCGGCTCTCTTTTGTCTTTTTTAATTCCTTTTAATTCTGCAGCGAATTCCAGATATTCCCGCACCGTCATTTCCATATATAACGGCGGAATTTCCGGCAGATAACCGATATTCTTCTTGGCTTCTTCCGACTCCTTTAAAATGTCGTGTCCATCGATCAGCACCTGTCCCTCTGTAGCTCCCAGGTAACCGGTCATAATGTTCATGGTCGTAGATTTTCCTGCACCGTTTGGTCCTAAGAATCCATAGATTTTACCGGATTCTACGGTGAAGTTCAGATGATCTACCGCCAGATGGTTGCCATAACGTTTGGTAAGATTCTTTACTTCTATCAAATTTCCTTCCTCCTGTTAAACTCAATCTGTTAACAATATAAGGGGGATGTTTGAAAAGTATGTGGAAAAAATATGTTTATTTGATGAATTAAAGTTTAACTATTGAACAAAAATATTGTTTTTCCCCGGACGCAAACAGATACACACTATATTCCCAAGTTTCTCCTCTCACTTCGTTCGAAGTCAACTTTTGTGAATATAGTGTGTATCTGTTTACTGATTATACTCCGCTTTCTCTCTGCTTCCTTAAATACCCCTGGTAGATACGGCTGCTGATGATTCCTTTCAACACGTTGGCCGCACTCCTTTTTACATCTTCTTCCAGAATAATACCTTTGGAAACTGCTTTTACGATGTCATCTACGGTTCCGGAACTGCCTGGCATAATCAGGTCGTTGCCTGATGCAATCGCATGTGCCGGATCACCGTATTTTCTTCCGGTTGCGAACCAGTCAGTCATAACGAAACCATCAAATCCCCATTCATTCCTCAGTACCTGTGTCAGCAGACGATAGCTGTTGTTGACGTATTTGCCATTTACCTTATTATAGCTGCTCATCACAGCTCCCGGATGCGATTCTTTCACCGCAATTTCAAATCCTTTCAGATAGATTTCCCTAAGTGCTCTTTCATTTACGTTAGCATTCGTCTTATTGCGGTTGTCTTCCTGATTATTACAGCAGTAATGCTTTAATGTAACATAACATCCACGGTTCTTCTGAACTCCTTTTGTAATTGCTGCCGCAAATTTACCCGTAAGTAATGGATCTTCAGAGAAATATTCAAAGTTACGTCCACATAAAGGGTTGCGGTGTATATTCATGCCCGGTGCCAGCCAGTAAGTTACACCATAAGCTTCCATCTCTTTTCCCACTGCATTCCCGACCTCTTCTGCAAGCTGCAGATTCCAGCTCGATGCCAGAGAGATTCCCACCGGAAATGCCGTTGTAAACTGATACAGAAGATTCTTGCTGTTCGGATTGCCAAGCATTACTTTCTTTACCGGTTCGGGAAGATATTTCATAAAAGAGATATTTGGTTCTACTCCTTTTACTTTACCCGTTATAGATACAGACGATATCTTATGAAGCCTGAGTCCCGCAGGTCCATCCGCCATAACGACATTTGGAATTCCCTTTGCAGTCAGATTTCCAGTCGTCACGCCTGCTGCTCCCGGTGCTTCAAAGAACCGATGTCCGGACATGCCTCCGCCCACAACCAGCTCCGCCATATCTCTTAGCGTTAATGACTCTAAGATCCTGTCAGTCTCTTCCGAAGAATAGATCTCCACCGGGCCATACTCATGATCCGCTTCCGGAATAATCCCCGGTTCGATCTGAAAGCTCTGAATTTTTTCCACATCGTCAATGATTATTTCACAGGTTCTTCCCCAGTTCTGTCTGCAGTCACCGGTTGCATGAAGAAGTTCCTTTTCTTCCTGCCATTCCAGTTCTGTCACCCTTAACGGTGCCTTACAGATATGAGAATGTTTCTCTGTAATTATTTCCGTTTCCAGTTTTAGTATTCCACATACTCTTGTATTCCTGCTGGAATTACCGACTCGCACGACATATTCGCCCGGTTCCAGAACAGTGGCAGCATCTTTTTCCCTGTAACTTGTAAGATCACGCAGATCAAATTGTAATACGGTCCGTTCTTCCTCTCCCGGTTTCAGATTCTTTGTCTTGGCAAATGAAGTTAATCGCTGTGCTTCTTTTTTCAGTTCACCATCCGGACAGCTTACATAGATCTGTACCACTTCTTTTCCGCTGTATACTTCGCCTTTATTCTTTACATCTACGGATATCTCGACGGTAGTTCTTTCCAGCCTCATACCTGCAAGATGCATTTCGAACTCTGTATACGATAGTCCATATCCAAACGGATATCTTGGTGCTACATGAAATGTATCAAAATACCGGTATCCGACATAGATCCCTTCCCGGTAATACTCTTCATCGAGATTCCCATTCAGATAACTGTAATCATCTGACGCCGGATAGTCCCGGTAATGCTTTGCCCATGTATCTGTAAGTTTCCCGGACGGTGTATGCTTTCCGCAGACTATATCCGCAACTGCCTGCCCGCCCATCGTTCCAAGCTGTCCCATGAAGATCACCGCATTGATGTTCGGAATCTCATGCAAAAAATTCAGGTCAAACTGCCCTCCTACATTGATCACTACGATCATATGCTCATATTGTTCCGCACAAAATGTCAAATTTACTCGTTCTATCTCTGCCAGACCGTATTCATTCTCACTGAGTTTACGGTCAGCACCTTCTCCTGCCTGTCTCGAAATGACGTAAATGCAGGTATCGGTCTCTGATTTTTCTACATCTTCCTGCAGCACTGCTCTTCCATATGGATAGCGGTATGGACTGCTCATCAGATTCATAAAATCCGACAGATTCTTCGGACTTAGTTTCTTTCGGAATTCTTCTGCGTATGCACGCTCTCCTTCCTGAAAACTCTGATCATAATCATCAATCCAGTTCATCGTTGTAATCTTGAATCCCGCATCTTCCATTCCTTCCAGGATCGATACTGCATGCCGTTCATTGACCTCTCCTGAACCGGTCCCCCCTTTGATCGTCATTTTGGCACCGGCTCCGTATAGTGCAATTTTTCCCGGCTTTAACGGAAGACATCCGTCATTCTCCAAAAGCACGATCCCTTCCACTGCTGCCTGATATGCAATTTCCTTTCCGGCTTCCTCCAACGGTGTGACTGCATCTGTTAGTGCGGCTTTATGAATGTTTCTTGTTCTCATTGTAATTATGCATCCTTTCTATTTTCCAGATGATGGCATATATGGGCGCAATGCTCCTGCCACATTACTGATCGGCATTGTCTGAAGCCACACTTTTCCAGGTCCGTGAATTATTGTATTAAAGATTCCTTCTCCGCCAAATAACATATTCTTCACACCCGGTACGCTCTTAATCTCTATCTGGCATGAAGCATCCATTGCAGCCAGATGTCCAGTATCTACGACAATTTCCTGTCCGGCGTTCAATTCATACTCCACTACATGTCCGTCAAACTCAGCAAATACAGTTCCCTGACCAGATACCTTCTGCATGATAAATCCCTCTCCGCCAAATAATCCAGAGCTGAACTTCTTATTAAAGAACACAGACAATTCTACCCCTGCTTCGCTTGCAAGGAATGCACTTTTCTGGAATACCATCTCACGCCCCGGTCCGATTTCAAATGCTTTGATGGATCCAGGAAAGCACGATGCAAATGCAATCATCCCCTTGCCAGCTTGTGCGGTATAAATATTCTGGAATATATGCTCACCGGAAAACATTCTTCCAAATGCCTTGCCGATTCCTCCATTCGTGGTCGTCTCCATCTTCATATTCGGTGACATCCAAGACATTCCGCCTCCTTCTGTGATCATCTTCTCTCCGCCCTCCAGATAGCAGATAACTACCGGTAATGTGTCTCCTTTGATTTCATATCTCATATAAGTTTCCTCCTGAAATTTTATTTTTCTTTTAATATACTTTTTCCCGAAAAACTATATTTATATTATAGCATCTACTATCTCTATTCACAATCAGCACTTTATATTTACGTAAAATTTTATTACATTTTCACCATAACAACTCAAACATGACAAAACGCCAAAAATCTTCCGGGCTTTTCATCCCTTCTGATTTTTGACGTTTTTCTAACATCTTATAATGTTTTTACAAATCTTAAAAATGCTTCTCTTCCCTTTTCTGTACATTTATACACTCCGGCATCCTCAAGTACATGTACAAATACTTCACCGACTTCTTTTTTCAATATATCCATTACATTTTCTTCTGTAATCCCATCATATTTTTTACAAAATGTATCTGCCCAGTCCGCATGCTTTGCAATCTTTTCATTACTTCTGATATCTTTTTTCTGAACCAGATAATCCGCAAGAATCTCCAGCTCTTCTTTTAATCTGGATGGAAGCACCGCAAGTCCCATAACTTCGATCAGTCCGATATTTTCCTTTTTAATATGATGATACTCTGCATGTGGATGATAAACGCCAAGTGGATGTTCTTCGGTTGTGATATTATTCCGAAGAGTCAGATCCAGTTCAAACAATCCATCACGTTTTCTTGCAATCGGTGTAATGGTATTGTGTGGTTCCCCGTCTGTATTTGCATAGATGAAGGCCTCTTCATCGGTATAGCCTCTCCAGCATCCGAGAATGTGATCTGCCAGTTCGATCAGACGTTTTTCATCTTTATGACGGATACGGATTACAGACAATGGCCATTTTACAATTCCAGCTTCCACATCCTCATATCCAGGAATCTCTACTGGAATCTCAATCGGTGCTTTTGCCATTGCAAATGTATAATGTCCCCCCTGGAAGTGATCATGACTTAAGATAGAACCTCCAACGATCGGAAGATCTGCATTGGATCCCAGAAAATAGTGTGGGAATAACTTTACGAAATCAAATAATTTCTCAAACGCTTTCTTATCAATCTTCATCGGAATATGCTGTCCGTTAAATACAATACAATGCTCGTTATAGTACACATAGGGTGAATACTGGAATCCCCATTTTCCTCCCGCAATCTCAATCGGAATGATTCTGTGGTTTTCTCTTGCCGGATGATCCAGCCGTCCTGCATATCCTTCATTTTCCATACAAAGCTGACATTTCGGATATGCTGTATTCTTTGCATTTCTTGCCGCTGCGATCGCCTTTGGATCCTTTTCCGGCTTAGAAAGATTGATTGTAATGTCAATCTCTCCATATGGGGAATCTACTTTCCACTTCATATCTTTCTTCACACGGTATCTGCGGATATAATTACTGTCCTGACTTAATTTATAGAAATATTCTGTTGCAGTTTCCGGCGATTCTTCGTATTTTTCTGCAAATGTCTTCTGTACCTGGGCCGGCCTTGGCACCAGGCAATTCATGATCTTTGTATCAAAAAGATCACGGAATCCGATGCTGTCTTCAATGATTCCTCTTTTTACTGCCTCATCCAGTAATCCTTCCAGAACTGTTTCCAGTTCGATGGAGCTTCTGTCGATTTCTACATCTTCATATGAATCTTCCTGGAATAATTCTAACAATAAATTTGTTGTGTAAATTCTCTCACATTCCGGTGTCAGTCCGGTCTGAATACCATATTCTACCAGTTTCTTAATATTTTCATACAACATATTATGATCCTTCCGTTCCTTTTTCTATCCTGTGAATTTATACAATCTTTGCTCCGTCACCAATCTCTACTACATAGAATTCTGCTTCATGTCCGACTTTTTCTTTATATGTCTTTCCAATCTCTTCGATAAATCTGTCCACTGTTGCATCTTCAACAATGCTGACCGTACATCCGCCGAATCCGCCTCCGGTGATACGTGAACCGATAACCCCCGGCATTGCCTGCGCCAGATCTACCAGAATATCTATCTCTTCACAGGACACTTCATAATCATAACGAAGTGACTCATGAGATGCATTCATAAGCTGTCCGAATAATTTCACATCGTTGTTACGGAGTGCTTCTACTGCACGAATAGTTCTCTGATTCTCATATACCGCATGTTTCGCACGCTTCTGTCTGACCGGATCTTTGATCGCATCCTTGTACTGTTCGAATCCGTCCTCTGTAAGATCTCCAAGTGTCTTTATATCTGTAACCTTCTGAAGTTCCTTTAATGCAGTCTCACATTCATTTCTTCTGTCATTGTAAGCAGAATCAACCAGACTGTGCTTTACCTTACTGTTGATGATCACGATCTTCGCATTTTCAAGAACGACCGGTGCATATTCGTATTTTAATGTATTGGTATCCAGGAAAATTGCATGATCTTTCTTACCCATCGCACTTGCGAACTGATCCATAATTCCACAGTTGCATCCATTGAAATTATTCTCCGAATACTGTCCGATCAATGCAAGATCGATCATGGAGAGATCTTCAAATCCAAATGTATCTTTTAACATCAGTCCTGTCAGCACTTCCAGTGATGCGGAAGAAGAAAGTCCAGAACCATTCGGAATATTTCCATAGATCAGGATATCCATTCCATGTGTCAGTTCATACCCTCTCTTTTCGAATGCCCACATTACTCCCTTCGGATAATTCGTCCATCCGGCATTTTTACTCGGAATCAATTCATCGAGACTTGTCTCAATGATTCCAAGCTTTTCAAAGTTCAAAGAGAAGAAACCTAATTTTCTGTCTTCTCTGTTCCTTACCACTGCCCATGTTCCCATTGTCAGTGCACATGGGAATACATGACCTCCGTTATAATCTGTATGTTCTCCGATCAAGTTTACTCGTCCCGGTGCAAAATAAGTACGGATTTCCCCGCCTTCTCCGTATAATTCCTGAAATTTTGCGATCAATTGCTCTTTCTGCATTCCATTACCTCCATTTGTAATACATTTTTATCATTTTTTCTTTCATACCTTAAGTTTCAGGCCTTCTTTAACATCCACTTACATACTTTTTTGTAGTTGACTGTCTTCTGTTATTGCTATAATATAATCATAATGAGATATGCAAATTCTCACAATAAGAATATTGGCATATTTTATAAGAATATTGAGATTTTATTTGTTTTTGACTTTTATATACGGAGGATGATATGAAAGGTATTCAGATTCTTACAGAAAAAAACAAAAAAGAAGTAAAAGAACACGGAAGTTACACTTTCCCCGTTCAGGTATCCCCAGAGGCAATACAGTCTTATGAACAGCATTCCTTCATGTGGCACTGGCATCCGGAGATCGAACTTACATGGTTCGTATCCGGACAGATGGAATATGTCGTCAATGACCAGCGTTATATTATCTCAGAAGGCGAAGGGATATTCTGCAACAGTAATGCTTTACATGCCGGATATATGATTGATGACCAGGACTGTAATTATATCTCTGTCACATTTCATCCCAAATTCATCTATGGCTACGAGAACAGTATCCTGCAGACCAAATATGTCGATTTTATCACTTCCAACGAATTCTGGTCTTCACTTGTATTAAAGCCAGAGATTTCATGGCAGAATGAAATTATCGAATACATAAAAGAAATATATACATTAACCTGCCAGGTTCAATCTTCTTCCGATGCCTTCATTCCCGGATATGAAGGCATAGCGGAACAGACGGAACTTCCTGACTATGAATTCCGTATTCATCTCCTGCTCTGTGAGATCTGGCACAGACTTTATCTGCATTATGTCCAGATTGCCCAGGATACACCACAGCCACAGAAGCATCTGCAACGTTTGAAAGACATTCTTTCTTATATTCAAGAACATGCCTCGGAAGAACTTGGTCTCGAAGATATTGCCTCTCACGCCGGACTGTGCAAAAGTGAATGCTGCCGCTTTTTCAAAAAGTATATGCGGATGACCATCTTCGACTACCTGCTGTCTACACGGATCCAGAACAGTCTTCCACTTCTTATGAATGGAGAGAATATTACTACGATTGCCGGACTTGTAGGATTTTCCTCACCGGCATATTATGGCCAGATTTTTAAACGTTATATGGGGATGTCCCCCAGCCAATATAAAAAACATGCAGCCCAGTCATCTTCCGCTGATTAAGTGATGTGCTTTCAAACTGGTATGGTGTTTTTTCTCATAACTGGCTCTTTATCTCATGCCACTACTATTGTACAGTAATGGCAATTACGAAAGGAAAGAGGGTTTTGGTTATGAATTCCAATCTGAAAAAAATAATTATGACAGCATTATTTGCTGCATTGGCCTGTGTTGCTACGATGTCCATCCGCATTCCGACACCTGGAACCGGCGGTTATATCCATCCGGGTGATGCGATCGTAATCCTTGCAGGTATCATTCTTGGTCCTGTATACGGTATGCTTGCCGGAGGTATCGGTTCTGCACTGTCTGATCTGATCGGCGGCTATTTTGTATATGTTCCGATCACACTGGTGATCAAAGGACTTGTCGCACTGGTATCCGGACTCATTTACCAGAAGATGTGCCGTTCCGGTAAAAACCGTTATATCGCAGTCATTCTTGGCGGTATCACGGATATCGTATTCGTTGCCGGCGGATATTTTATCTGCGAATTCTTCCTTTATGGAAGCGGTGCTGCCGCAAGTATTCCTGCCAATATCATCCAGGGAGTCGGCGGACTGATCATCTCTGCAGTATTATATCCGGTACTGATCGCGATCCCGGATGTCCGCCAGGCTGCTTACGAGGCGAAAAATTAACTTCATTTGCATGCTTTACTATTTATAGAATCTGCCACCGGCAGTTTCTTTCAAATGTATGATGAACAAAAAAAGGATAAGTTCTTTTCCACTTTACAAAAGAACTTATCCTTTTTCCACATCTTTTTACTTTTTTTCTTTACTTGTCCACTTTTTCCGCAGTACTTTTTCCACAAGAGCATCCGATCACAAATGCAAGGAATAAGAATGCCACGATCATCCAACCGATCAGTGTCTTCGTTCCCATTGGTTGAAATTTATCATAATATCCCTTCAGGTAAATGATAATGATCAGGAGCGGCAGTCCGTAAGACATATAACCCTTGATTCCTGCCGGGAACTTCCATCCTTCTCCTTGATTGATTTCTTCAAGGAAGCTGTTCCATCCCCATCCGTTCTTCTTTGTACAGAACAGGACATAGCCAAGACTTCCAAGCGGAAGCAGGTTATTCGATACGATGAAGTCCTCCAGATCCATGATTGTCGATCCTTCTCCAAGTGGAGTGAATCCGGCCAATACATTGAATCCCATAACACATGGCATACTTAAGATAATGATCAGAATCAGACTTACCAGTGTACTCTTCTTTCTTGACCATCCGAATAAATCCATATCAAAAGAAATAATATTTTCAAATACCGCAACCAGTGTCGTAAATGCAGCGAAGCTTAAGAACAGGAAGAATAATCCTCCCCATACACGCCCGCCTGCCACCTGCGCGAAAATATTCGGGATCGTAATAAATATAAGGCTTGGGCCTGCTCCCGGTTCAATTCCGTATGCAAAGCATGCCGGAATAATAATGAAACCTGCCATCAGTGCTACGACCGTGTCAAGCACGGTAATATTCACAGCCTCTCCGAATAAACGCTGATCTTTTTCCATATAACTTCCAAAGATCAACATCGCTCCGATTCCAATTGATAATGTAAAGAATGCCTGACTCATAGCCCCGAAAATCACGTTTCCGATTCCGATCTCTGCCATCTGTCTGAAATCAGGAATCAGATAAAAGCGGATTCCCGCTCCGGCACCTTTCATCATCACAGAGTGGATCGCAAGTACGATCATGATCAAAAGCAATGCTGTCATCATGAACTTGGATACTTTTTCGATACCTTTCTGGATTCCAAATGCACATACACCGAATCCAATGATACAGATCAGAATCGTCCAAAATGTCATAAGCGGCATATTTCCAAGCATATCACTAAATCCAGCCGATACCGTCTCCATATTCGCACCTACGAAATCTCCACTGAAGCTTCTGACACAATAATACAGCATCCATCCACCAACCGTAGTATAGAACATCATCAAAAAATAGCATCCAATGATACCGATCCATTTTGTAATATGCCACTTTGTTTCTTTAGGTTCCAGTGTCTCATATGCAGCGGCAACACTGTGTCTGCTCGCACGTCCGACACCAAATTCACAGACCATAACCGGAATTCCCATGATCAGAAGAAATACCAGATATATCAGAATAAATGCAGCTCCACCAAACTGTCCACACATATATGGGAATTTCCACACATTCCCGATGCCAACGGCACACCCTGCGGATACAAGGATGAAGCCCAGTCTTGATCCAAATGTCTCTCTCTTCATTCCATAAACCTCTCTTTGTTTTAAGTCAAGCATTTTTTATTATATCGCATATTATCAGCCAAACGCAAGGATTATCCTTATGGAGTTTTTAGATTAAAAAAGATCAAGAAAAGGTGTCAGCATCTGACGTGGGCTTTCCCACATTCCAGATACTTATGCTGTACAGGCATTCTGAAGAATCTCATTTAATGCATTTCCACTGCTTGTATGGCATCTCACGATTTGTGCATTGCATTTTTCCGCTTCTGTCACTGCACAGTGTACCATCTTATGAGATACTGTGTTGGTAAATAGGATCAACAAATCAGGACTTCCGATCTTTTCACTTAAATTTCCAGACATCTGTGTGAATACTTTCGCTTTGCACTTGTATTCTTTACAGATTTTTTTATATTGATGAACCATTCTGTCGTGTCCGCCTACAATTACTATACTCATGTATTTCCTCCTTTTATGTACACAGGTTAGCTTTATCTAACTAGTATGATACATGATTTTTGTAAAAATAGGAAGAGGATATGTTGAGAACATTTCTCAATATATTTATTATACAAGAAACACCACTCCTTTTTGGTATGCTCCCCGTCAAGAGGACAATAAAAAATAATAAATTTTTGTATCGTCAGCCATGCTATGGCTGGCGATATTTTATGCTGCTTTT
>NZ_JAOQJW010000035.1:0-20662 GCF_025567265.1 Dorea amylophila
TACTGGTTCTATCTTACTCTTTCTGAACATGAAAATACCCCCATATAGGACTTTTATATTTCATTGTCCTATATGAGGGTAGCATATCATCTTTGGGGCTCAGGGAGTTTTTTATATCAAAGGATGCAAGACATATTTTGCAGATTATTCTAAAATAAATGTAAAAGGCTGTAACAAAAATGGAATTCATGCGTCTAATAGATAACAGAAGGGAGGTGACAGGTACTTGAAGCTTGAGTTGGAAGAGATTTATAAAACCTATTTTCAGGATGTGTATTATTTCGTTCTCGCAATGAGTAAGGATCCGCACATTGCAGAAGAGATCACACAGGAGACATTTTTCAAAGCACTAAAAGGAGTAAAGCATTTTCAAGGAAAATGCAGCATCAAATCCTGGCTGTGTCAGATTGCCAGGAATGAATACATTTCTTATACCAGAAAAAAACACCGTACAGATCAGGAACTGACAGAACAGGCATACAGTGACGGAAAAACGGATGGACCCGAACAACGTATGCTTCGGAAGGACGAAGCCATGACGGTTTATCAGATCCTTCATTATCTGGACGAACCTTATAAAGAAGTATTTACACTAAAGGTACTTGGCGAATTAAATTATAAAGAGATTGCACAGATATTTGGAAAACAGGAGACATGGGCGAGAGTTACCTATCACAGGGCCCGGGTGAAGATACAGGACATTCTGGAAAGGAGGAGTACATAATGGCAAAGATTCCATGTGAGATCATAAGAGACCTGCTACCGTTATATAAGGATGATATATGCAGTGAAAAGAGCAGAAATGCAATAGAAGAACATATAAAAGAATGTGAATCGTGCAGAACATATCTGAAAAAAATGGAAGGTGAGATTCCGGTGGAAACAGATAAAATAGAAGGCACGGACGAGGAGTGGAAAGGGTTCCGGGAGTTTTCTGAAAAAGTATCAAGAAAATTAAACGGAAGAATCGTTATGGCGTGCGGAGTTGTTTTCCTGATCTGTATGATGCTGACCGTGGCTCTATATTCGGATGCCTTTCAGTCTTATCATTTGTCAAAAATCGCGGCAGAGGATATAAAGGCAGAAGAAGTGTACCGGTTAAAGGATGGCAGACTGTATGTACAATTGAAGAGCAGACGCAGGATCACAGGCCTGTCCTATCCTAAGACAGATATGGATATAACTACCGAAACAGCGGTGGGGAAAGATGCTGTTGGAGCTGCACGTGAGCCGAAGAATACTGGCACATATGAAGTATCTATGGATTCGAGCATCAATCCATTTGCAGGGCTGATGTATATTACATTCAAAGAAGTTGCATATGTCATTCCGTTTGAAGATGGACAGATTATCACAGATAACGGAACAAAGGCATCGGAATTTGACTATGTCGGAAGATCCGGTGAGAAAAAGATCCTGTGGCAGGAAAATGATGAAGTTAAAAAGGCTCCGGCGAGGGTCGAAAAATTTGTGAAGGAATCATTGGAGAAAGAAGAGGATGATCCAGCAGATGAAAATGCGGTGAAAGTATTATGGGTGAATCCGCAGATGCCGCTTCAGTGATATCTGATTCCATTTTCATAAGAATTAGTGAGAATTAGCGGCATTTAGAGGCGTTCAACCATAAGTGGAGTGCTTTTCTGGGAGAAATATGGCATAATAAAGCCGACAGGAGGTGACGCATATGGTTGAACCATTAGAACTTGGAAGGTTTATATCGACATGCAGGAAGGAAAAAAATCTGACGCAGAAGCAGCTGGGAGAAGAACTGGGCGTGACAGACAGAGCTGTGTCAAAATGGGAGAATGGAAAATCATTCCCGGACATCAGTCTGATCGAGCCACTGTGTCAGATACTGGATATCAGTGTCAGTGAATTCATGCTTGGAAAAAGGATTGAACCGGAACACTATCAGGAAGAGACAGAAAAAGCCTGGATTGCATCTCTGGATGAGCCGTTATTGTATAAAATTCAGATGATCATATATATATTAGGAATTGCAGCGGTTGCGGTATTGCAGGTTCCTCTTTTTTCACACGGACCTATGTGCGTGAATATTATATGCTGGGCTGTATGGGGTGCACTGTTCTTTGCTGCATATTACCTGGATAAGAAAATCCCGGAAAGGAAGCTGAGATATTCGAATCCCTGGATCGAAGGGGTGTTTTCAGCGATTTATTTCCTGTGTTATATGTTATGGTTCTTTTTGCGCAAAGATGAATGGGGAACATTGCCGATGTCGGAACAGACGTCGCTTTGGGCGATAATTGTTGTTGGATTGATTGTGGAGTTTTGTGTGAGAGTTTTTTCGGCAAGAAAAAATAGGAGAAGTGCTGTTTAATGCGTTTAAAACAATTGAAATTGTATCGCAACAGCGATATAATAAATAAAAGATCATATGCCTGACATGGGAAATATAAGAATCAAGGATGAAAATATGAATAAAACAACAATCATAACCAACGTACAAACCCATCTTTTTGAGCTGCAAGACTTAAAATACCGCGACTTCCATGCAAAACTAATGCCGACAGTCAACAAAGAAAAGATCATCGGTGTCCGGACGCCGGCACTTCGTGTATTTGCGAAGAAGTATGGAAAAACGGATGAAGCAAAAGAATATCTGCAGATACTGCCACATCAGTACTACGAAGAAAATAATTTGCATGGACTTTTGATCGAACAGATTAAAGACTATGACACATGTCTGGAAGAACTGGAACGTTTTCTTCCGTATATTGATAACTGGGCGACCTGCGATATGCTTGCGGTCAAGGTAGTGAAGAAACATCTGGATACATTTATAGATGAAGTATACCGATGGATGGAATCCGACCATGCATATACCATCCGGTTCGGTATCAGTATGCTGATGCGCTATTATCTGGAAGATGCATTTCAGATGGAGTACCCGGAGAAAGTGGCACAGATTCGTTCGGAAGAATATTATGTAAATATGATGCGTGCATGGTATTTTGCGACGGCGCTTGCAAAGCAGTATGATAAGATTCTCCCGTTTATCGAAAAGCAAAAATTAGATGTCTGGACGCATAATAAGACGATCCAAAAAGCTATCGAAAGTTACCGGATCACGCCAGAGCAGAAAGAATATCTAAGAGGGTTAAAGATTAAAAAATGAAATCTATATCCATTTATACGATCACAAGAAATCAGAATATCGAACAGCTGCAAAAACTGGAACGTCAGTTATCCGGAAGAGACTATTTTCTGAAAATGCGAGAATGGGAACTGGAAAGTATGAAAGCACTGACAGCCGAATTGGAAACCTGTATGGAGGATGTATATGCACTTCGTTTCTTTTATTCGTTTCAGATTCCGAGACTGGGAAAAGAATTTGATCTTCTTCAGATCAAAGAAGACCAGATTGTAAATATTGAGTTAAAAAGTGGTGTGGTATCGGATGAGGCCATTCGCAGACAGCTTTTGCAGAACCACTATTATCTGTCGGTGCTTGGAAGAACGATTCATTCGTATACTTATATCAGCAGCCAGAACCGTCTGGTAAGACTGACGAATCATGATCATATCGCAGAGGCAGACTGGGACGAATTATCCAGAGCTTTGAAAAGAGAAAGTCCGGATTATAACGGGAATATCGAAGAACTGTTCCGCGCAGAACTCTATCTGATCTCACCGCTCAGAGAGCCGGAACGCTTTTTACAGAAAGAATATTTTCTGACGGCACAGCAAAGAGATATCGAACGACAGATCCTGAAAGGAATCCGAGCAAAACATTCCGACTATTACTGGTTCAGCGGACTTCCGGGGACGGGAAAGACATTGCTTCTGTATGATCTTGCGATGAAGCTGTCGGTACGTCAGAGAGTCTGTATGATTCATTGCGGAGAAGCAGGAGAGGACTGGAGAATTTTACATAAACGTCTGCGCCGGATTGATTTTCTGTCGGATCGTCAGTTATCACTTCAGGCAGCAAAGCAGACGATGACAGAAAATGTGTGTGCGGAAGAAGCGTTTGATACATTCTTAAAGCCATACAGTGCTATTCTGGTGGATGAGGCACATCTGCTTTCTGTGGAGCAATTAAAGATATTAGAAGAATGTAAAAAGCAGATTCCGATAATCTTCTCCAGTGATACGGAAGACATGATCTCGCCTGAGGAACTGGATCGTGAAATATCGCAAAGACTTGCGAGCCTGCCGGATGTGCAGAGCTTTCATATGACGAACCGTATCCGTACAAATGCAGAACTTTCTTCCTTTATTCAGAACATGCTGGATCTGTCGCGGAGAAAAGGGCAGAAGGGCTATCCTAATATTGAAGTGGTGTATGCGAATGATGATACAGAAGCAGTATGTTTGATGCAAGGCTATGCGAGACGGGGATATCTCTATCAGAATTCGGCAATGCGGGATGTGAACCGCCTGGTAGCCGTACTGGATGAACAGTATTATTATGATGAGGACGGTTATCTCCGTGCGGGAAAGATTAGTGAAGCTTCTTATGAAATAACCCGTATAACAGCGAGTGAAGGCAGAAAATCAAATGTGAGACTTCTTTTTCATCAGCTGAATCAGGCAAAAGAAAAACTGGCGATTGTGATCAAAGACAATCCGTCAGTGTATGATACGATTTTGGATATATTACAGATGCGTAAAAACAGATAAAGAACTGTTTTTACGCATTTTTCTGTATCAGTCATTTCCAGATATTTTCAGAAAGAAAATTTGCCCGGTTCCGAAATGCGTGGTACAATATTACTTAGGTAAAATATTGAATCAGAGAGGTTTTTACAATGGAAGAAAAGAATTACAGTAAAGTACCGGTATTCGAAAATGGACTTGCACAGCCTGTTTTCAAATTCACAGACGGAAAGACAGGAGAAAAATATGATCCTGCGACATCAAGTATCGTAAGATACTGTGTATATGTGGAATCTGACTATGACATGGATGGAGACGGAAAGAGAGATCTCGTTAAAGCATTCATCCAGGTTCCAAGAAGTGCCGTAGAAGGCAATTATAAGGCGGCAACGTTATATGAGGCACGTCCGTATTGTGCAGGTGTACAGGCAGACGGATACGATCATATGAAAGAAGTGGAAAGCAAAGAATACCGCAAAATTGATTTTGCAGATCTTGACAAAGAAGTGCCTGCACGTATCCCGGAAGGAATGATCAGTGCCATGGATCTTGCATTAAAGGCAGATCCGGCAGACTGGTATTATCCGGATAAAGGAAACAATAACAGCATGGTATATGAAAATCTAGATAACTTCAATTATTATCTGGTGCGCGGCTTTGCAGTGGTTGTAAGTGCCGGATTCGGAGCGCTTGGCTCAGATGGATTCAACTATGTCGGTTCAGAGTATGAAAGAGATGCATTCAAATCTGTTGTAGAATGGCTGCATGGCGACAGAGTGGCTTACGCAGACCGTGAAGGAAAGATCGAGACGAAGGCAGACTGGGCGAATGGGAATGTTGCCATGACCGGAAGATCTTATGCCGGAACCATGCCGTTTGCAGTTGCAACCACAGGCGTAGAAGGCCTGAAAACAATTGTTCCGGTTGCAGGTATCGCAGACTGGTATACACAGCAGAATATGCAAGGTGCACAGCGTTACTGGCCAAAAGAGATGCTGAACAGTTTTCTGGCATATTTTTGTTCCAGCCGTTATAATGATGAGACATTGTCAGAAAAGCAGTTGGATGATATTGCAGCATTCCATCATGAATTGAGTCTCCAACAGTTAAAATGTGGATTCGATTATGATCCGGAATTTTGGGGATCCGGAAATTATCGTCTGCATGCAGACCAGATCAAGTGCAGTGCGCTGATCGTACATGGATTCAATGATGAAAATGTATCTACAAAACAGTTTGAAATGATGCATACCGCATTCGAACAGGCAGGGCAGACAGTGAAACTGATCCTTCATCAGGGTCCACATATCACACCGACCATGGCGAATAAGAATTACGGAATCCTGATCGATGGAAAATTCTATGATGATATCGTAAATGAATGGATATCCCATTATCTGTACGGAGTAGAAAATGGTGCCGAAAAGATGCCGGAAGTACTTGCGCAGACGAACTATGACCAGAAAAAATGGGAAACAGAAAGTGCATGGGAAACAGAGTATACCATGAAGCTTACTTCAAAAGAAGAGAGTAAGACAGTGATTGATACAGACTGGGAAAAAGCTGGTGTCAGTGCAGAAAACTTCGATGATGTGATGGCACTGAAGTCTACAAATATGGCTCAGCGCTATGTGACAGATCCATTTGAAAAAGCCGTGACTGTACAGGGAACGGTATGCCTGAACTTAAAGGCAGCATTAAAAGACGGAAATATCGAAACAGATTTCGATCCGGAAAACAGAAACGATGTGGATACACTGACCATGCAGCTTGGCAATTCCAAAGTATCCGGTAAAATGGATGATGTAGAGATTGCAGTGCTTCTCTGTGATGTATGTGACGAAGAATTCGACAGTATCCAGACTGTAGATCCGGAAAGAAATATCGTTCCGGTAACGACAGTAAAAGAAGGCGGAATCATGAATGGCGGAGATCTTCCGGCATTTGATGAGGCAGAATTTAATACCGTACATAAAAAATACCGTGTGATCACACGTGCATTTGCAGATCTGTGTAATCCGGAAGCAGGTTATGCGCCGGAGACAGCACAGAACAGTATCGAGCTTAAAAAAGGCGAATATCACGATTACAGCGTATATCTCAATGCGACAAGATATACCGTAGAGCCGGGACACAGACTTGCAGTAGTTGTTGCAACAGAAGATCCGGTGAACTGCCTGATCCATAAGACATATTCGGTAGAGATTGATGACAACTCTGTGATGGTGGAAGTTCCTGTGACAAAAGCGAGTGAGGACATGGGACTGAATAAAGCGGAATAGATAGAATATCTATCGGAAATGAGAAAAGTACGAGCTGCTGGTTGAAAATATTAGAAGTAAATGATTGAAAAAATAAGAACTGCTGTTTTAGGAGTAAAGTCTTAAAATAGCAGTTTTTTTGTGTTGCCATGTGTTCGTAGGGAGCTGCTTGGCTGCCAAAACATCTGTAAGGAGCTTTGCCAGTGGTAAGTTTTCTGTATCAGCAGACGTTTTTTCAAGAATTCATGGCCACAAATCCCGGAATTCATGGCCAGTTATAACAATATTTGTAACTATCGTGGTACAATGAATGCAATAATTATGTGAATAAATACGGAGAAAATATAAATGTTTCAGATAGCAATGATAGAAGATGAAGTACATACAAGACAGGAAGTGGAAAGACTTATTAGCCGGGAATTAGAGAAACTTAAGGCGCAGGATGTAACCACCGAAATATATAAAACAGCCGAAGAATTTCTGAAAGTTAAGAAGCACTACGATGTAGTTATTTCAGATATTGATCTTCCGGGGAAAAGCGGGATCGGTCTGGGAAGAATTTTAAAGGCAGAACAAAAAGATATCTGTCTGGTATTTCTGACATCCTATGCTGAATTTGCAGTAGACAGTTATGTCTTGGAGGCATATCAGTATATTTTGAAAAGAGATATGAAGGAACGTTTGCCGGCAGTATTACAGAAAATTTATCAGGAAAAGCAAAAAGAGAGCCAGAATTTCTTCTGGATCGGTGGGGTGACGGACCAGAGAAAATTATATCATAAAGACATTATCTGTATCCGCAAGGTCAAAGGGCAGAAGTATGTTGAATTTGTAATGGTAAATGGCGCATACAAAGAACGTCTGGCACTGCATCAGATTTTTGAAGATTTGAAAAGCCCGGCTTTTATATTTGCCGGAAGAAGTTATATTATCAATATCGATCATGTGGATCGGATCACGACGGCTGCCATCTATCTGGAAGACGGGATTAAGATTCAGGCAGGGGCAGAGACTATTCAGGATGTGAAGACACGGATCATGGAATATTGGAGAAATGTAGAATGAAAGAATGGACGAGAAAGCGAAAAGCAGATGTTTGTATGGGGATTCTGCTGCAAATATATTTCTTCTTTCCATGGATCCG
Source organism: Dorea amylophila (assembly GCF_025567265.1). Classification (NCBI taxonomy): domain Bacteria; kingdom Bacillati; phylum Bacillota; class Clostridia; order Lachnospirales; family Lachnospiraceae; genus Dorea; species Dorea amylophila. The sequence continues at coordinate 8,029 of NZ_JAOQJW010000035.1, forward strand.
TATAGACGGAGGGTATCACACGATTCACGTGTATCTGATCGAGATATTCCGGAAAGAAAGCTGCATCAAGGCATATAATTATATTTTCTTATCTGGGCATCCAATCTTATGGAAATATTCCGGTTTTGCGGCAGTGACATTTACCATGATCATAGCATTTATGATTGTGATGCAGATGATCGAACTATGGCAATTGTACAGACATATGAAAGGGATCAAAACGTTTGATATACACAGGTATGTCTGGGTTCTTGCCATCGTTCTTTTTTTCTTATATCTTGATGCTTCATACATCTATCTGGATGACAGTGCGCTGTTCAAGCTTAGAATCTATATGTATATGGTGATATTCATAGGTATTATTGGAATCTGGATGTTTCTGGATATCGAGGCGGCTGCATGGGATACGGAGACAGCAAAGCATAAGACAGAACTGAAAGAGCGGGACGAACAGTTGCTGCAGGTAAAAGTGAAAGCGCTGGAAGAAAAATATCAGGAAATGTTAAAGAGCCGGAAGGTTGTACATGATATGAAAAATCACCTGCTTGCATTGAAAAAATACGATCAGGAGAGAGACTGGGAAGGACTGCACCAGTATCTGAATGAATTAAGTGATGATATGCTGGATGACAGCTATCAGATCTGGACGGGTAACCGCATGCTGGATATGATCCTCAATCAAAAGACGAAAGATGCAAAAGAGAAAGAGACGGATATGCAGATTGAGACAGAAGTATTTGCAACCCTTCCGTTTTCAGACAGGGAGATTATTTCACTTTTTGGAAACGTTCTAGATAATGCGCTGGAAGCTTGTGAACGGATCCAAGATAAAAAGCGCTGGATAAAAATTAAGATAAAAAAGAAGAATCATTTATTATATATTGAGACCTCAAATGCAATTAAAGAAATGCCGGTGCAGAATCAGAAAGAATTTGTATCAGTAAAAGAAGATGAGATACTTCATGGATATGGAATGAAGAACATACAGGATATTGTCAGAAAATATGACGGCATATTCCGATATAAAATTTACGGGGAGTATCTGGTCTGTATCATCTCGATATATGATATAAGAGGGGCGGAAGAGGAATGAGAATGGAAGAGAAAAAGAGACGGATGAATATTATTCTGGGGATCATACTTCAGATATATTTTCTGTTTCCGTGGATGAATATAACGGGAGAACGGAAGAATTTTATTATGTATGTAATTGCTGTGTTGAGAAATCACAGTTGTGCAGATACATATAACACGACGTTTTTAGACGGAGCAGCAGATGCATTACCACTGGATATTCATACACTGGCAAAAACATTCACGGTATGTGTTATGCTGTATGTCGTTCTTGAAGTAATCGAAACAATACGGCTTATCTGTAACATCAAGGGATGGGAAATAAAATTTTTATCTATCATAGAACTTATCGGATTATTTGCAATGCTGTCGGTAGTGGCCGAGATTGGACTTAACAGTTCATGGAGCAGTGCGGGTACGATACAGGTGTTCCCGATGTATCTACTTGGGTATCTGGCAGTATTTCCGATATGGACGGGGATACGGTTACTGATGCATAAATCCATGGAAGAATGGGAAGAATCCGGTGAACAGATCCTGAAAACTCAGGAAAATGATAAGCATTATAAACAGGAACGGAAAAGAAGATTATATTTTCCAGGGAAATATTCGAAGCTTTATTACCATGTGCTGTGGGAGAATTTTAAATATCACTGGAGAGATTTTTCTTTTTTATTTGTATCGGTTCTGTTATCGGCAGCATTTCTGTTCATTGGATTTGGAATGAGAGAGGCATTTTCCGGAAGCTATGGATATGATAATGAATTACTAGGGCTTGGGCTGACTGAGATTATGAAGGACTGCCTGATCGTGATCGTACTGATATCATTGTTTTTGATTACGGTTGTCATGGTATTCTACCGGAAAAAACGGATGGCGGATGATGGGATTTTCCGGACACTTGGCATGCGGAGCAATGCCGTGTTCTGGTCCTGGATCGGAGAATTACTTGCCGGATTTGCGGTGGCACTGGTGACGGCATTTGTGATTGGAAGAGCCATTTTGTTTGGCATATATGACGCTGTTATACAGCATTTTCCTAAAATCGATATGAAATCAGAGGTATCGTGGAAGGTGTATCTGATCACGGCAATCGTGATAGCTGTTATCTGTTTGTTTGCTTTTGGTATCTCTGGGGATATCCATGCAGGAGAACGTTCCGCCGATGCCAGAAATGCAGCGGTGAAAAGTGAGAAGATTCCGGGAATATACAGAAAAGCAGGGGCGTTGATCAGCGGGCTGCTGGGAGTAATCGTCCTGTATCTGTATACACAGAGAAGATTTTCAGAGAGTATCTTTCTTTTGTGTGGGTTCTTCCTGTGTTTGTATGTTTTTCTGTATAATATAGGTGCCATGATCCTGCGTAAAAAAGAAACGTCTATGGATCAATACCTGCGAACCCTTCCGGAAGAACATATGATACGACACAGATACCAGACAACTGTAAAGTATCTGACACTTATGATCGTGATACATGTATGTGTGATGTCCTTTTTCTCGGTAAAAGTTGTATCTAACAGAATCGCAGATAAGACGGATACGCTGTACCCATACGACTATGTATGGCTTGCGAATAGTAATGATACAGGGATTATCGAAAAGCTTAAGCAAGAATGCAAAGCAGAAGTGACCAGTATTCCGATGGTCCGGGCAACAACGATTGATAATACAGAACGTCTGGAAGGACCATTTGATCTTGTCTGGCAGCAAGGCCAGAATATCGGTATATCAAAGAGCAGTTATCGAAAGTTAAAGAAGGCAGTCGGAGAAAAACCGAAAAAGCATCTGAATCTTGACAAGAACGGAAAGAAAATTTATGTCGTGTATCAGCAAGATCAGGGAACAAAGGCGAAACCAATTGATCACTATCAGTTGATGATACATCCGAATCTGCATATCGGACAGCCATTGTTTGGCTTTGATACAATGGAGCACCAGACTTATTATCCGGTACGGACGATTACAGGCTCCGAGACTTCGAGTCTGATCGGCGCATTCAAACAGGGAAAATACGAGAATCTTATTGTATTCGCTGATGCATATTTTGACAAAATAAAAGACTATTGGAAAACGACAGACATGAATACGGGAGAAAAAATAAAAACGTCGGATGCGGTATTGGAAGAAAATATCCATGAATGGCCGACGAAACTTGTCCTTGCAAATGTACCGGAAAAATACCAGAAAAAAGCAGATCAGTTGACAATAGATTTTGCAAAGCAACATGCATATGATGAGTCATTTGATTCGCTTGTAAAAAGTACATATACGAAGACAGAAGCAGCGAAAAAGCGGCAGATGGAGCGAATCCTTGAATATGTGATGAATGGATTTGTGCTTATTATTTTATCTGTGATCAGTATGCTCCTACTTCATATGAAGGTTCAGATGGAACTGCCGGATATGCGGAAACGGTATCAGTTCATGAACCGTCTGGGAATGAATCGCAGGGAACGGATCTGCATCGAGAAAAAGGAAATCAGCCGGTTTGTGACGATCCCATCTGTTATTGTCGTTATAGTTACGGTACTGTATTCTGGAATTGTATTTGGACTCAGGGATTATCATCTGAATGATGTGAAGAATTATGTGATAAATGCAGGTGTACTCTGGATTATATATTTCATATTACAGTGGCTGAATCTGAAGTGGCTGGAAGATACGATTGTGAAAAAGATTGAAAAGGGAGCAGATTTGTAATGAATGAAAAATTAGAAAAGAATGAAAATAAAAAAACGGCAGACGTATTAAGAGCAGAGAATCTGGTCCGTGATTATGTGCAGTATGGAGAAGATGGTGAAAAGAAGAAAGAGATCCACGTCCTGAAGGGATTAAATTTTTCTATCCAGAGACAGGAGTTTGTCGGAATTATGGGAAGATCCGGATGTGGAAAGACGACACTTTTGAAACTATTGGGTATGATAGACCGTCAGACCGGAGGAAAGCTGTTCTTTGAAGAACATGATACGGAAGATTTGTGGAAGGATGAATTTGCGGACATACGACGGAGAAAGATCGGATTCGTGTTCCAGGACTTCTATTTGATGGACAGTCTGTCCGTCAGGGAAAATATCATGCTTCCGAAGATCCTGGATAAGAAGAGTGCGAAAGAGTGTATGGAAGAATCGCAGAAATATGCAGAACAGTTCGGAATTACACATCTGATGAACAAGAAGCCGTATGAATTATCCGGAGGCGAAAAGCAGCGAGTGGCGATATCCAGAGCATTGATCAACAATCCGGATCTGATACTTGCGGATGAGCCGACCGGAAACCTCGACTCTAAGTCCGGTGATGTGGTAATCCATACACTGAGTCATATCAATCGGGAACTTGGCAAGACAATTGTTATGGTAACACATGATCCGAAGATGGCAAGTTATTGCAGCAGGCTGATTCTTCTGAAAGATGGAATGATTCTGGAAGATATGAGAAATGGCGGGGATCAGGAAGCGTTTTATCAGGAGATTCTTGGGAAGATGAAGGAGTTGTAGAAAGTTCACAAAAAATCAGTATTTCTAGAAATTGCATTGAAAATAAAAATCAGGCATGTTATTCTAGCGGCACGCAGATAAATTCTAGCATCTGCAACGTATCTATATTTATCAATTCATTTACTTCAAGCCCAGATATTCGGGCATTAATCAAAAATGAAAACCACAGAAAACAGATAAATACATGCCTGATAAAGAAAGTTGTTCATATATACTGGTATATATATAAAATGTATGCTATGATATTCATAAAAATAAGCAGTTTTTCTTTTAAAGGAGTTATATTTGTATAAGAAAGGAGAGCTGTTTATGAACAAATGAAAATCATTAAAAGAATTAAACTTGCTGGACAAATTTCTATTCGATGAAGCAATGGATGACCCTGAAAATGTAAAGACGATGTTAGACATCATATTAAATAAAAAGACGAATCTGAAGCATCCACCGCAGACAGAGAAGGAACAGAGAACGTCTACGGATAATCTGCAGATCCGGTTAGATGTCTATGCTATGGATGAAGATGATGTGATATACGAAGTGGAGGCGCAGAAAGAAAATACGCATAATCTTCCGAAAAGAAGTCGTTTGTATCAGGGAATCATCGACAGTAAACTGCTGCCGCCAGGTGGTATCCCAAGAACTGATAGAACTTTTGAAATATATGGAACACAGTACAGATGAAGTGTCAGAACAGTGCAAAAGTGAACGGATTCAAAAGATGCGTAGACGAGTTTGTCGGATTAAAGCAAGTGAAAAAACAGAGGTGAAGTATATGCAGGCATGGGAAGAAATATTGCTGGAAAGACAAAAAGAAAAAAGAGAATTGCTCAGAAAAATGAATCATAAGATGTCCATTGAGAAAATTGCAGATGTATTGGATATGGATGTTTCAGAGGTGAAACATATCATTGAGGAACAATATGATACAGAAGATTAAATCGGAAAATAATCGCAACGGGAGAGACCATCTGACATTATTCAGATGGCCTCTCCTGCCATTTTTTAATGCTTATACTGTTCCGGTAATTGTCAGAGTGCTAAATCCCGGATTAGAACTCCATTCACCGGTAGTCTCGTTGACGGTAAATGTTGCTGCAGGAACAGTAACTTTTCCGGAACCGGTAGCAAAAGTACCGGTAGTTTTATCATAAGTGTAGTCTTCACCTTCTGTCCATGTGCTTCCGTTAAAGGTGACAGTCAGATTAGAAAGTATTGGATTAAACGTATCGGTAACGATTACGGCCGTGGCTTCATTTGCAGGAACGTTTCCTTCATTCTGAATCAGGAACGTGTAGGTCAGGCTTCCGTTTTCAGTAACAGGTACCGGACTGATAGATTTTGTGATACCTAAGAGCGGCAAGGCTTCTGCATTTACCGTTTCCTTAGCGGTGATAGAAGTAATGCCGTCTCCACTTGCAGTAACCGTGTTGGTAATGAATGATTCATTGGTGAGAGGAGCGTATTGATTTACAGCTGTTTCATAGACCAGTGTCAGATTACCATTTGCAGGAACAGTTAATCCAGAGAAGACAAGCGGAGGACCTGCGGTTACAGCAGGTGCAGCCTGTAACGTTCCGTTTGTATAGTATTTTACCGTGTTATCCAGATACGTTAACGGTGTCAGTGAAGTAGTAGAAAATGCATACGCACCAAGGTCATCTGTGAGTGTAAGTCCTGTAATAGGAGTGGTACCGGAGTTAACAATACTTATAATATAGGTGACGGTACCTCCTGGATGATAGGTATTTTTTACTGCAGTTTTCGAGATTGACAATACTTCGAGAATCTCACCGACGGCAATATTTGAATTAGTAACAGAATTTCCGTAACGGAGTTGTGCCTGGTTCGTAAATTGAGCCATATTTTTAACCTTCCTTTCATATATGTGTCTACAATATAATATATGTCTGTGGAGTAAAATTGCCCGGGGATAATTTGTAGAAGATTTACAAAAATTGAGCATTTCTAAAATATATATTGAAAGCATGAATAGAGCATGTTATCCTATCAACACGCAGATGAATTCTAATATCTGCAACGCATCTATATTTACCAATTCATTTATTTCAAGCCCAAACAATCGGGTAAGAATCCAAGATGAAAATCATAAAAAACAGATAAATACATGTCTGATAAAAGAAGATAACGGTATATACTGGTATATATATAAATTCTGTGTTATCATATGCATAAAGCTAAACAGTTCTTCTTTGCAGGTATTATATCTGTACAAGAGAGGAGAACTGCTTATGAACCAAAGAAAATCATTAAAAGAATTAAACTTGCTGGATAAATTTCTGTTCGATGAAGCGATGGATGATCCGGAAAATGTAAAGACGATGTTGGATATCATACTGAGTCAGAATACGAATCTAAAACATCCGCCACAGACCGAAAAAGAGCAGAGAACGTCTATAGATAATCGGCAGATCCGGCTGGATGTCTATGCGATAGATGAAGATGATGTGATATATGAAGTAGAGGCACAAAAAGAGAATACACATAATCTTCCGAAAAGAAGTCGACTCTATCAGGGAATCATCGACAGTAAGCTGCTGCCACCAGGAGTTGCTGACTTTAACTTACTGAACGAAGTACTGATTGTGCTGATCACACCATTTGATTTATTTGGATATGGTTTATATCGTTACACGTTTCAGATGAGATGTGAGGAAGTCCCCGAACTAAAGCTGGATGATGGAGCAACGAGGATATTTCTGAATACCAGGGGCAAACATCCCGAGCTGGTGTCACCAGAATTGATAGAATTGTTGAAGTATATGGAACGTAGTACGGATGAAGTGTCAGGGGAGTGTAAAAGTAAGCGGATTCAAGAGATGCATAGACGAGTTTGTCAGATCAAAGCAAGTGAAAAGACAGAGGTGAAGTATATGCAGACATGGGAAGAACAGATAATGATAAGGCAGGAGGGAATTACTGAGGGAAGAATAGAAGGCGAGAAAATTGGACGATTAAGAGGAAAAAGAGAACTCTTAGAAAAATTGTCTGATAAATTTTCGATTGAGCAAATTTCAGAAATGTTAGAGATCGATATTTCAGAATTAAAGAATATTATGAAAGAGATACAGAACGAAAAGTATCTGTAAGAAATTGTTAGTGGCAGGTTCTGTGGGTAGCAGCTTTATACTAATGCATGGTCATATTATAAGAACGGTCAGATATGTTTATCAAGACATGTCTGACCGTTCTTCGTATAGCAGAGGATGAAAGAAAACATGCGGTTTTTCTGTGTGTAATTACCACGGTAGATCCATATTTTTAAAATTTCATGGTCAGAAAACCCGCTATTCATGGCCATTATAAGGCGGAAGAAGAAAAGGCATGGTACAATAACTATAAAGATTTCATGTGAAAATAAGATGGAGACCGATAAAATGAATGGATGGACAAAAAAGAGAAAAGTAGATACTTTTATGGGGATTTTATTGCAAGTGTACTGTTTCTTCCCGTGGATGCGCATAAATAGAAAATGGAATACGATTCACATGTATGTAATTAAGACCTTTCAGGAAAATGATTACATCAAAATGTATAATCATACATTTTTAAAACAGCATATGTGGAAATGGAAACATTCACAGGTAGTTGCGTTTATATTTTTACTGATGTTAATATTCCTGATTTTGCTTCAGAGTATAGAATTGTATGAATTATACCAGTGCATAAAAAACGGGAATCAATCAACAAATTATCATGTATTTGTTTGGATTACTTATCTTGCAGCATTTTACATCTTTATGGCTATAGCATCTACCGGATTTGTAGAATTTTATTCTATGCCGATGTTTTGTTATATGATGCTGTTTCTGGCTGTCATAGGAATCTGGATATTTCTTGATATTCAGGCAGAAGCATGGGACGTTGAGACAGAACAGCACAGAGCTGAACTGGAAGAGCAGGATAAGAAGATGCTCCAGATGAAAGTAAAGGCGATGGAAGAACAATATAGGGAAATGTTAAAGAGCCGGAAGATTGTTCATGATATGAAGAATCATTTGCTTGCATTAAAGAAATATACGCAGGAACAGGACTGGAAGGGATTGGAAGAATATCTGAACGAACTCAGCCGGGACATGTTGGATTACAATTATCAGATCTGGACAGGAAACCATATGCTGGATATGATTCTTAACCAGAAAGAGAAGGAGGCAGAGAAGCAAAAGACGCAGATGCAGATCAGCACGGAAGTATTCACAACGCTTCCGTTTTCTGACAGAGAGATCATTTCACTTTTTGGAAATCTTTTGGACAATGCGTTGGAAGCGTGTGAGCAGATCAAAGAAGGAGAACGCTGGATACATATAAAAATGAAAAAGAAGAATCAGCTCTTATACATCGAGATTGTAAATGCGGCTAAAAATACGGGAATACAGACAGATGAAAATTTTGTATCAAAAAAGGATGGAATGTTACATGGTTATGGAATGAAAAATATCCGGGATATTGTAGAACAATACAATGGAATGTTTCAGTGTAAAAGCCAGGAGGATCGGTTTGAGGTTGTGATTACTATTTACGGATAGGAGGCAGGTGAATATGAAAGAAACAAAGAAAAGAAGATATATTGTATCGACAATTATGTACGGTATGATTTTGATTTTTATTCAGCTTCCGTGGGTGGTTTTGAAAGGGAAGAATTACAGTATATATGCAGCATATTTCCGAATCAAAGCAAAAGGAATAAAAGCACTTTCGGAGATGGCAGCGTCTGTCTGGGATGGGAATATTACGATAATCCGGATACAGTTAATACTGCTTATTGTATTTCAGATCGTGATTGTATTACATATAGTGACGCAGTGGCTGCATAAGGAATATTATCTGAATATCGCTGCGTTAGTTGTTCTAGGTTTATATATTGTGGTGAATGAATCCGGATTTGGAATGCTTGCGGATAATTCAACAAAAACGATTCTGATTCCTGCAGTCATCATGATATTTGTTATGGCAGAAGTGCTGATCAGTAAAATGCTTGATGTATGGAAAGATGCCAAGGAATCAGCAGAAATATTTGCGGAAAAGGAACGGGAAGAAAAAGAAGAAGAGCGCAGGAGATTATATTTTCCGGGAAATTATACCAAACTTTTTTATCAGATGGTCTGGCATAATTTTAAATATGACTGGAAAGATTACGGCCTCCTGCTGTTCTGTGGTGTAATCGTTTCTGCATTCTCCTTTGCAGGACTTGGAATATATCAGATGATGGCGAAGGCTCACCGGGCAGAGAATTTCCTGCTGGGTGAAGGACTTGGAAGGATATTGCTGAATGCAATGCTTCCGATGGCGGTATGTGCCATCTTTTTGATGGTGTTTGTTCTCGTATTTCACATGAAAAAATGGACGCAGAATTACAGTGTATTCGTGACGCTGGGAATTCGAAAAAAAGCGTTGTATACGATTATTGGGATAGAGATCGTAGTCGCTTTTTTGTGTTCGCTGATTGCCGGCGGTCTATTGGGAAATATGATTATGTTTCTGTTCCGGAAAGTGATTTTCTCAATGCTGGCAAAAGGAATTGTTCTGTCAAAGGTGACGTGGCTTACTTATGTGAAAGGTACGTTGGTGGTGTTGGCAGTGTATATAATTGCATTGATGGCGACCAGGGATATCGTATCGGATTTCAATCTGGTCAGGGCATCGATCAGAAACGTTGCAAAAGAACCTATGCCGCAGAGGAGGACAAAGTTATTCATAACAGCCGGAATCATAATCTGTATGATCGCTATATTCGAATACCGGCAGTTGAGAAATCATGAAAGTATGTATCTGCTCTTTGCATTCTTTGCAGGTATATTTTTACTGATTCGTTTTGTAGGAGCTGGATATTTGAGACGTGCAAAAAAGACACCGGCATATCTGCCACAGATGCTGAATCGGAATCATTTGTATTATAAATCAAAGACAACTGCAAGGTATGTGCTGGCACTTACAATATTGAACGTATGCGCAGTGTTTTACTTTCTGTTTCAGGTAGTTTCGGTAACGATTGCAGAGAAGCCGGAAAGTCTGTATCCGTATGATTTTGTCTGTATTGCAGATGATGGAGATGATGCGATTTTTGATAGGATAAAGAACGGTTATCAGGCAAAAATCATAGAATATCCGATGGTGCGTGTGGCAAATGCAGATAAGACAGAACAAAACGAAGGCGTGCAACAAGGAAAAAGACCACAGGGACAACAGATCGGGATTTCTGAATCGACATACAAACAATTGAAAAAATATGTAGATTCATCGTATAAGGAAGAAGCAATGCATCTTGATCGAAATGGAAAGAAGGTATATCTGGTGCACCAACAGGATCGCTCCGTGAAGGCACAGCCGGTGGATTGGACATTTGGAAAGAAGAAACCATTTTTGCATATCGGTCTTCCGTGTGAATATTATACCTTATATTCGCCGAGCAAAGCATATCCGAAAAGAACAATAGAAGGGGAAGAAATTGGAAGTCTGATTGGATGTTTCCGTCAGGGAAAACTGGAAAATATCGTTGTATTCTCGGATGCATATTTCAAGAAAGCACAGGGAATGTGGAAATACACGAACATATTAACCGGAGACAAGATAGAAGAAAAGGCCTTGCGAATAGATGGTGTCACAATTAAGCAGGGTCCGACGAAGCTTGTACTGATCCAGGCAGACCCAAAATACCAGAAAGCAATTGAAAAGAAAATGAAAAAGCTGGAAAAGAATCATACATATGAAGCGCAGTATGATTTTGAAGTACATTGCTGGTATTCAAAAAAGACGGCAGTCAATGATCTGAAGACAGAATATACGATGAAACTGATCATAAATACATTCGTATTGCTTACAATGACCATCTCCGGCCTTTTCCTGATGTATATTAAATCGTTATCAGAAATGAGTGATAAGAAAGTAAGGGCTGACTTTTTGAAATGTATGGGAATGCGAAAGAAAGAACGAGTATCACTCCTGAAAAGAGAACTGTATTACTTTTACTGGCTGCCGGAGCTGATAACGATAGTCGTGACCAGTATCTTTACAGCAGCAACGTTTCATGCTCGGATGTATACGCATGCCGTCAGAATTGCATGGCTGAAACATGCTGTCTGGATATGGCTTATATATCTGGCAGTACAGTGGGGATTTGCATGGATATTAGGAAGATTTATCATTCGAAAGGTGGAAGGAAAAGATGAATAAACGGGAAGTTATGAAAGTGGAGAAACTTGTCCGGAATTATAAAATGGTTTATTCTGACAGACAGGATGAAGAAGAAATTAAAGTTTTAAAAGGGCTGGATTTTACCATTGAAGAACAGGAATTTGTCGGGATCATGGGAAAATCAGGCTGCGGTAAGACAACACTTTTAAAAGTGCTTGGCTTGATCGACAAACCGACTTCCGGGAAGATTTTCTTTACGGGAAAGGATGCGTCAGAATTATGGAGTGATGAACTGGCGGATATACGAAGAAGAGAGATTGGATTTGTGTTTCAGGATTTTTATCTGTTAAATAGTCTGTCTGTAAAGGAGAACATCATGCTGCCGATGGTGTTGGACAAGGCACCGGTTGATAAGTGTTATAAGAATGTAGAAGCATATGCCGAAAACTTTGGTTTATCACACCTTCTCGAGAAGCAGCCATATGAAGTATCCGGCGGAGAAAAACAGAGAGTTGCGATTTGCCGTGCGCTGATTAATAATCCAGATCTGATCCTCGCGGACGAACCGACCGGAAATCTTGATTCCAAGTCCGGAAAGATTGTGATTGATGCATTGAAGGACATTAATGAACATATGGGAAAGACGATTATTATGGTCACACATGATCCGCAGATGGCAAGCTATTGTAGCCGGCTGATCCTGTTGAAAGATGGTGTGATACTGGAAGATCTGAAGAACAGTGGGGATCAGGAGGCATTTTATCAGGAGATTCTTGAGAAAATGAAAGAGTTGTAAAAGATTCACAAAAAGAGCTCTCTGTGGAATGGTATGCTCCCCGTCAAGAGGACAATAAAAAATAATAAATTTTTGTATCGTCAGCCATGCTATGGCTGGCGATATTTTATGCTGCTTTTGT
>NZ_JAOQJW010000036.1:0-9898 GCF_025567265.1 Dorea amylophila
CAAAAGCAGCATAAAATATCGCCAGCCATAGCATGGCTGACGATACAAAAATTTATTATTTTTTATTGTCCTCTTGACGGGGAGCATACCATGATGTCTGTCAGCACTACGTGTGGTTTTTTTTCGCGTATTACCTTTAACGCCTGCTCTCCGCTCTGCGCAAAACCAACCACCTCATATCCCATACCGTTCCAGTCATACGTCTTTACCAGACCCTCCAGCAGGATCGGCTCATCATCTACGATCACCAGTTTTAACAACCCCATAGTACACCTCATACCTTTTATTAATACCATCTTAACATATTACAGTCTCATTCTATAATTTTTTATACTTTTTCTTTACCAAAAATCATATCTGTTATGCAAAAAATCATACTTTTTATATCAAAAATTATACTTTTATGAAAAATCAGAGGTTTTGGCATATACAAAACAAAAAGAAAAACACAATATCCAAAACGTTTCCATTCCCTTCTCAGTGAATCCTTCGTTTGAATATTGTGTTTTCTTTTTGTTTCCTGTTATGTTTATCTTGCGCAGACTTCTGTCGTTTTTCTGATCTTCTTGATCAGTTCATCTGTAAATGCGCCTTTTTTCATTCTCCACATCCAGTTACCGCCGAGTGTAGATGGCATATTAATTCTTGCCTTATTACCAAGTCCCAGATAATCCTGTACCGGAATGATGCACGTATCTGCCACACTTCTCATCGCCAGACTTATGAAATCCCAGTGTACTTCTTCATCCGGAGTATATGGATTATTCAGATATTCCTTTGTCATCTCTTTATCTTCTTCGGAAAGTGTCTGATACCATCCCTGAAGGGTATCGTTATCGTGGGTTCCCGTATAAACTACACAGTTTTTATCATAATTATGTGGAAGATAATCACTGTCCTCTCCTGCCACAAATGCGAATTCCAGTACTTTCATTCCCGGATAACCACTGTCTTTTAACAATTGTCTCACCGTATCCGTCAGGAATCCCAGATCTTCCGCAATGATCGGAAGGTCACCTAATGTTTCCTTCATCTTAAGGAACAGATCCATGCCCGGTCCCGGCATCCATTCACCATTCTCTGCCGTCTCATCTCCATACGGGATTGCATAATATTCATCAAACCCACGGAAATGATCGATACGGATGATGTCATATAATTTAAAGCAGCAGGCCACCCGCTTCATCCACCAGTCATAGCCTGTCTTCTTATGGTAATCCCATGCATACAATGGATTCCCCCACAACTGCCCGGTTGCCGAAAATGCATCCGGCGGACATCCCGCTACCGCAACCGGCAGATTCTCTTCATCTAACTGGAACAGCTTCGGATTCGCCCAGGTATCTGCACTGTCAAATGCTACATAGATCGGGATATCCCCGATAATCTCAATGCCTTGTTCATTGGCATATGTTTTCAGTCCGGCCCACTGTCCGGCGAACAGATACTGCAGAAATTCATAAAAATCAATCTCTGCACTTAATTGTTCCTGATATGCCGCAATTGCTTCCGGCTTACGCAGCCTGATGTCTTCCTCCCACTGATCCCAGCTTTTTCCGTCAAATGAATCTTTCACTGCCATATACAATGCATAATCCGCAAGCCATGCTTTTTCTTCTTCCAGATAAGTACGGTATGCCTTACTTTCCATCAATCCGTTCTTTTTGGCTCTTTTATATGCAAGCTTTAATACTTTAAATCTTGCATTATATATTTTTTCATAATCGATTTCTTCTTCATTCTCTCCGAAATCTGCCTGGTCACACTCTTCTTTTGTCAGAAGTTCATCCTCGATCAGCGTCTCCAGATCGATAAAATACGGGTTTCCCGCAAATGTTGAAAAAGACTGATACGGTGAATCACCGTATCCTGTCTGTCCAAGCGGCAGGATCTGCCACAATTTCTGTCCTGCTTCTTTTAATATATCTACAAATTCATACGCTTCTTTTGAAAAACATCCGATTCCATATGCCCCCGGAAGTGCAGAGACCGGCATTAACATTCCACTCTTTCTCATTAACTTTCGTTCCTTCCTCGTTATGATACTTATAATTAAGTATAGCAGTGTTCTTTGGATGCTTCAAATAAAAAGTATACTCTGTATATAAGAAATCATAGATTATTCCACAGATGTCACCGTATAATCCTTGTCTTCTACTGTCTTCTTCAGCACATCATCTGCGATCTCTGCATTTAATGTCAGCTCTGCTGTTCCTGCCTCATGGCTTACAACTGCTTCATCTACCTGTGGAAGTGCTTCCAGTGCTTTCTTTACAGCTGCCTCACAGTGTCCACACATCATTCCCTCAATATGCATTATTTTTTTCATTGTCTTGTCCTCCTTCTTGGATCTCTTTTTTTCTTTTTTGGCTTTTAATTTTTTATCTTTTGATGCATCATACATCTTAAAAAGATTCAATCTCAATGCGTTCGATACTACGCAGAAGCTTGATAAACTCATGGCTGCCGCACCGAACATCGGATTTAATTTCCACCCGAACAGCGGATACCATACACCAGCCGCAAGCGGGATTCCGATAATATTATAGAAGAATGCCCAGAACAGGTTCTCATGAATATTACGGAGTGTCGCACGGCTCATGCGGATTGCTGCCGGCACATCACTTAACCGGCTCTTCATCAGAACAACATCTGCCGCATCGATCGCAACATCCGTTCCGGCTCCGATCGCAATACCCATATCGGCTCTTGTAAGTGCCGGTGCATCGTTGATACCATCCCCGACCATCGCAACTTTTCCTTTTTCTTTCAGCTTACGGATCACCTGCTCTTTTCCTTCCGGAAGTACGCCTGCAATCACTTCATCAACTCCGGCCTGCTGTCCGATGGCTTTTGCAGTACGTTCGTTATCTCCGGTCAGCATGACTACATGGATTCCCATGTTCTGTAATTCTTTGATTGCCTGCGGGCTGTCTTCTTTGATGACATCCGCCACTGCAATTACACCTAATAAACGGTCTTCATTTCCAAAGAATAATGGTGTCTTACCTGCTTCGGCAAGTTTCTCTGCCTTCTTCTGGATATCTCCATCAACGGATACCTTACTGCTGATAAATGTATAATTTCCTCCATATAATGTATGGTCATCCAATATGGCTGTCAGGCCGTTACCCGGAAGAGCCTGGAATCCGGTAACTTCTTCGATGCCGGCATTTTCCTCTTTTGCATTTTCAAGGATTGCTCTTGCCAGTGGATGTTCACTCTTATTCTCCAGTGCATACGCACATTTTAATAAGGTATCTTCTGTCACTCCCGCTGCCGGAATGATATCTGTCACTTTCGGTTCTCCACTTGTGATCGTACCGGTCTTATCCAGCGCAACAATTTGCATCTTTCCAGTCTCTTCCAGTGAAACTGCTGTCTTGAACATAATACCATTTCTGGCACCCATTCCATTTCCGACCATAATTGCTACCGGTGTTGCAAGTCCAAGTGCACATGGACAGCTGATCACCAGCACCGCAATTCCTCTGGATAACGCAAAACCAATACTCTGTCCTGCGATCAGCCATACAATAATTGTGAGCACTGCAATTGTGATAACCATTGGCACAAATACACCGGATACACGGTCCGCAATCTTTGCGATCGGTGCTTTCGTTGCAGCCGCATCACTTACCATCTGAATAATCTGCGAAAGTGTCGTATCCTCGCCGACTCTGGTCGCACGGCACTTCAGATATCCGGACTGATTTACGGTTGCGGCTGATACCTTATCACCGACAGCCTTATCTACCGGAATACTTTCACCTGTAAGAGCAGATTCATTGACTGCACTGTTTCCTTCTATGACTTCTCCGTCAACCGGAATATTCTCTCCCGGTTTTACAACAAAGCAATCTCCCTTTTGTACCTGTTCGATCGATACCTGAACTTCTTTTTCTCCACGGATCACAACCGCTGTCTTTGGCGCAAGCTTCATCAGTCCTTTTAATGCATCGGTCGTCTTTCCTTTTGATCTTGCCTCCAGCATCTTTCCGACCGTGATCAGTGCAAGGATCATAGCTGCTGATTCAAAATAAAAATCATGCATATAAGACATTACTGCATCCATATCCCCATGCATCTGCGCATCTGTCATTGCAAACAGTGCATACGTACTGTATACAAAAGACGCTCCGGATCCAAGTGCCACCAGGGTATCCATATTCGGTGCCCGGTGGATCAGTCCTTTGAATCCACTGATGAAAAACTTCTGGTTGATCACCATGACTGCAATCGTCAGAAGCATCTGTAACAGTCCCATCATTACATGATTGTCTTTCATGAATCCCGGAACCGGCCAGCCCCACATCATATGTCCCATGGAGAAATACATAAGGACGATCAGAAATCCCACCGATGCGATCAGACGTCTCTTTAGTACCGGCGTCTCTCTGTCTTTTAGCATATCCTCTCCGGCCAAAGCCTGTGCCGGCTGCGCCTTCGCTGCTCCTTCTCCTTTTTTTGACGCTCCATATCCGGCATCTTTGACTGCCTTAATGATCTCCTGTTCCGTTGCAGTACCTTCTACTCCCATAGAGTTTGTAAGGAGACTCACTGAGCAGGATGTTACCCCCGGTACTTTTGAAACTGCTTTTTCCACTCTTGCGCTGCAGGCTGCGCAGCTCATACCGGTTACAATATATTGTATCATCGTTGTCTGTTTCCTCCTGTCATCTTATTTCTTATTGTTTACCGCATCAGTTTCTGCAGAACCTTTACCAACTCATCAACCGTCTCATCTTTTCCTTCTCTGATATCATCCGCCACGCAGGTACGGATATGATTCGCCAGTAATACTTTATTGAAACTGTTCAATGCCGCATTCACTGCCGACACCTGTACCAGGATCTCCGGACAATAGGCATCCTTCTCCAGCATACCCTTGATTCCTCGCACCTGTCCTTCTATCCGGCTTAAGCGGTTCATCAGATCTTTGTATTCTTTTTCCGAACGATGCTTGGACGTGTGGCAACAGCATCCTTTGTCTATATTTTTATCCTCCATATATCTTCTCCTTCTCGGTTCTCATACCCTTACCGGGTATATGTATTTTACCTCTTATTCACAGATCTGTCAAGCATCCAAATAACAGACCGGAGCCGGAATCCTGTCACATCTGACAAGAATCCGGCTCCGGTCTGTTCGGTTATGTATTCATTTCAATCAGAACGTCGTCTAATCTATCATACTATCCTTTATTCCTTCCTCATTCGATAGCTACTCTTTGGATTTACTTCTTTCTTTTTTAAATACACGTATCATGAAATAACTAAATCCGCCAATATATCCAACCAGTGTAATCACCATCATAATAATTGCATCCATCGTCATAGTTCATACCTTCTTTCTACTATTATTTTCCAGCTTCGTTATCTTTCATAGCTCCCTTTGCAGTCTTTGTATTAAAGAACTTGGAAAGTGCGAGACCTACAAGGATCACTACTCCGAACTGAAGTAATACAGTTCCTGTGTTATCCTGGATAATAAACGGATTCAGCCATGTATCCGGGAACCATTCCTTTGTCTGTAATAACCAGTAAACCACCATGATCACTACCAGAACCGGAATCAGATACATACATCCGGTATAATATGCTTTTGGAAGATGTACATCTGCACCTTTTGCATTTACTTCCTGTGTACGTAATTTTTCCACACCATATTTCCATGCCAGGATTGCAATAAAGGCACCACTTACCAGAAGTCCGATTCCCCATACCCAGTCCTGATTATCAATGTTAACCAGTGACCAGCATGAGAAGCATCCTACTAAAAATCCTGCGAAGCAGACACTGACCACTGCTTTCTTCCGCGGCAATCCAAGGTCAACAACACATTTTACTCCAACTTCGATCATAGAGAACAGTGATGTGATTGCTGCAATTGCAAGTAATCCAAAGAAGATAAAGGAAATGAATCTTCCACCCGGGATTGTTGTAAATAACTGATAAATGTAAATAAATGTAAGTCCGAAGTTGCCCTGACTGAGTGCTTCATTCGCTGCCTCCGGTGTAGCTGAAAGTGCACAGATTGCCGGGATAACTACCAGTGCCGAGAGGATTGCTCCAAGGTTATCACCAAGTCCCATGATCAGACAGCTTGTCGGAACATCTTCCTCTTCTCCTACGTAGTTCGCATATGTAATAATGAATCCCCATCCGGCTCCGGTGCTCCATGCTGCCTGGATGAAGGCTTGAATCCATGTATTCGGGCTTAAAATATACTCTTTCTTAACAGTAAAGAGATACTGAAGTCCCTGATTTGCTCCATTTAATGTAACTGCGTAAATTGCTAATCCTACAAGGATGATAAACAGTGCCGGTATCGCTACTTTACAGAATTTTTCAATTCCACCTGCAATTCCCTGATAAACGATGAAACATGCAAGTGCAAATCCGATCGCATGGAATAAAATAACCTGTGCCTGTGAATCTGTAAATGCTGTCCACATTGCCGATGTCGTCTCTGTTGACAGATTCGGTTTAAATGCTGAAGTTACAGAATTAACTGCGTATTTCATACAATATCCCTGAAGTACACAATAATAACTCATCAGGAAGAAACATACTGCTGCAACAAAGAATCCCATCCATGTATATTTCTTTCCACCTGCATCACGGAATGTACCGATACATCCAAGTCTCGTCTTTTTACCGAATGCCATCTCTGTAGAAAGAAGCGGTACAGCAAATACCAGCATTGCAATCGTCCATGCTATGATAAATGCTCCTCCTCCGTTCGCCGCACACACTCGCGGAAACCGCCATACATTACCGGTACCAATACACATACCTAACGCGGCTGCTATGTAACCTATGGTACTAAATTTTTCTTGTTTTTGTTCCATATCAAAACCTCCATTCATATACCAATTTTTTAGAAATGAATACCTTGTAACTATAGTGTAAAAGATGGTTATATAATTGTCAATGAAAAATATTATGTTTTTTTATACAAATATAACAAACTGTAATATTAAATGCATTTTATTATATTTTTTATTAATTTCTGATAATTCAAAAGTAAATAGACTGTTTTTCATACTTTAGTCTAATTCATCTACAATTCCAAAAGTTTCTCTTGTATATTGGAGATATAAAAAAACCGTATCAGACTTTTTATCGTCTGATACAGTTTTCTTCTTTTCAATATAAATCTTCTTCTATATGTTCTCTTCCCTGATCCACAATTGTACGCACATGATCGTCTGCCAGTGAATAGAACACGGATTTTCCCTCTCTTCTGCTCTTGACCAGTTTGTTCTGCTTCAGAATCCTAAGCTGATGTGATATTGCAGACTGTGTCATATTCAATGCCTCTGCAAGATCGCACACGCACACCTCTGCTTCAAATAACACGAACAGGATACGCATTCTAGTCGAATCACCGAATACCTTGAACAACTCCGCAAGATCATATAATTCCGTTTCTTCCGGCATCTTTTCATTTACGATCTTCAGAAGATTCTCATGTACCTCACATGAGTCACATACTTCCATTCCTTCTTCTATTTTTGCCATCTGCCCACCAGCCTTTTCTATAAGTGTTTTACGAATAATGCACGGATTGCATTCAATACGGCAATAACCATGACACCGACATCTGCAAAGATTGCCATCCACATATTTGCAATTCCAAGTGCTCCGAGGATCAGGCAGACTGCCTTGATTCCAAGTGCAAAGTATATATTTTCATATACGATACGCATACATTTTCTGGAAATCCTGATTGCTTTTGCGATCTTCTTCGGATCATCATCCATCAGGACAACATCTGCCGCCTCAATCGCTGCATCTGATCCAAGCGCTCCCATGGCAATTCCGATATCTGCCCTTGACAATACCGGTGCATCATTGATTCCGTCTCCGACGAATGCCAGCTTTTCTTTCTCTGATTTCTGTTCCAGAAGTTCCTCTACTTTCGCAACCTTATCTGCCGGAAGGAGTTCACTGTATACTTCGCCGATTCCCAACTCTTCTGCGACCTTATCTGCCACTCGCTTCATATCACCGGTCAGCATTACGGTCTTGGTGATGCCTGCTTTTTTCAGATCTCTGACAGCTTCTTTCGCATGTGGTTTTAATTTATCTGAGATCAGGATATGTCCCGCATACTTACCGTCCACCGCAACGTGAACGATTGTACCTGTTTCTTCACATTCACTGTATTCCACATTCAGATATTTCATAAGTTTTGCGTTACCGGCTGCCACCGGAATACCATCGACCTTCGCTGTCACACCTTTTCCGCTCAGTTCTTCAATCTCAGTCACACGATCCCGGTGAATCTGTTTTCCATATGCTTTCTGAAGACTCTTACTGATCGGATGGGATGAGGAACACTCCGCAAGTGCCGCATACTCTAATAACTGTTCTTCCGGTATCGTATTGTGATGCACTCCGCTCACCTCGAATACACCTTGTGTCATCGTTCCGGTCTTATCAAATACCACATACTTTGTCCGTGCCATCGTCTCCAGATAATTCGATCCTTTGACCAGCACACCTTCATGACTCGCCCCGCCAATTCCTGCAAAAAAGCTGAGCGGAATACTGATCACCAGTGCACATGGACAGCTGATAACCAGGAAGGTCAGCGCTCTGTAGA
This sequence comes from Dorea amylophila, assembly GCF_025567265.1. NCBI lineage: Bacteria > Bacillati > Bacillota > Clostridia > Lachnospirales > Lachnospiraceae > Dorea > Dorea amylophila. The sequence continues at coordinate 8,614 of NZ_JAOQJW010000036.1, forward strand.
CCCAGTCACCCCATTCCGGTGCGAGTCCCATTGCCAGCATCCTTACCAGTGGCGGCAGGATGGCAAGTGCAAGCGCACTGTAACAGACTGCCGGTGTATAATATCTGGCAAATTTTGAAATAAAATTCTCTGATCTTGACTTCTTAGAGCTTGAATTCTCCACCAGATCCAGAATTTTTGATACCGTAGATTCTCCGAATTCTTTTGTTGTACGAATCTTCAGAAGACCTGTCAGATTAATACATCCACTTATGACCTCCTCACCGGCTGCTGCTTCTCTCGGAACACTTTCTCCGGTCAGTGCACTGGTATTCAATGTACTGCTTCCTTCTTCGATCACACCATCGATCGGAACTTTTTCTCCCGGCTGAACGACAATGACAGTTCCAACTTCCACTTCATCCGGATCCACCTGTTCCAGCTCTCCGTCTTTTTCAATATTCGCATAATCCGGACGGATATCCATCAGTTCACTGATATTCCTGCGGCTCTTTCCAACCGCATAGCTCTGGAATAGTTCTCCGATCTGATAGAAGAGCATAACCGCCACACCTTCTGTATAATTTCCAAGTGCAATGGCTCCTATGGTAGCAACTGCCATCAGAAAATTTTCATCGAATACCTGCTTATTCAGGATTCCTTTGAATGCTTTCCTTAAAATGTCATATCCCACAACAAGATACGGGATCATATAAAGTACGAACCGCAGCCATCCTTCCGCAGGTAAGAACTTCAATATAATCATAAGTAGTGCTGCAATAATAATTCTGGTAAGCGATTTCTTCTGCTTTTTTGTCATATTTTTTCCCAACCTTTACAGAAATATCTCACAATCATCTTCTACTACTTTACAGTTCTTCTGTACCTCTTTCATTACCTTCTTAGGATCTGCGCCTTCTTCAAATTCTACGATCATCTTTAACATCATAAAATTCACAGTTGCATCCTTTACTCCGTCAGTGTTCTTCGCTGCCTGCTCCATCTTATTTGCACAGTTTGCGCAGTCTACGTCGATTTTATAAGTTTTTTTCATGATAAATACTTCCTTTCCTGTTTTTATTTGATTATTTGAATATATGAACAGTTATTCATATGTTTGTTTTAATTATAGCACTGCGCTGCATAATGTCAATACATTTTTTTGGGATTTTATTTATTAACGTAGTTGGCCTCTCGATCCTTGAAGAAAACAGTATAAAGTGGTTCTGGTTCAGGTTCCACGCTCTAAGAAAAACTAAGAGAGCCAGAATCTCCTAAAAGCAAAGGAACTACGCTCAAACTCGGC
>NZ_JAOQJW010000037.1:0-4824 GCF_025567265.1 Dorea amylophila
TTTTAGGGGTGGGGAAAGGGAGAGAAAACCAGCCCTTTTTTAAGAGGTCAAAAATGTGCAATAAACTGTATTGATAATATAAGCCCCCTATAGGTGTTTTGGAGGGGAGAAAAAGGTGGTGGGAATATGGCAAAAAAACCGACTGAAAAGCAGTTGTATAAGCTGAAAAATGAATGGCTGGGGCAGTTCTTTGAGGAAGTGAAGCCGAAAGAGTTTTATCGGGCTGTTTTTCCAGAGGGAAGTTTTGAGAGAAAGGGGCATTTTGAGGACGGAAAGGCAAATGGCATTATAACCATAGTTGAGAATGATAAGGCGAAGAATCGGATTGTATTTGATGATTTGTCGGTCATTGATGAGGTCAAGGGGGCAGAGTTTGCTGTCATGTCCCCTGTGGCGTATTCCGGCAGAAATCGGACGGCAGCCAATGCAAGGTGGCTGTATGGGATAGCGATAGACCTTGACGGGGTGGAGATGCCGCAGCTCCGTGATGTGTTCCATCAAATGAACCATGATATTATCCCGAAATGCACTTACTGTATTAACAGCGGTCACGGGCTGCATTTATATTATCTGCTGGAAAAGCCGGTTCCCTTGTATAAGCATTTGCAGGATAAGCTTCGAGAGTTCAAGTATGAGCTGATTGCGAAAGTCTGGAACCGTTATACAAGCACTTTCACAGAACGGGAACAGGTTCAGTATCAGGGGATTTTTCAGGGCTTCCGTATGGTTGGAACGCAGTCAAAGCTGGGAAAGAGATACCCGGTAAAGGCTTTTGAAACGGGCGAGAGAGTGACGATTGAGTATTTGAACGGGTATCTTATGGATAAGAGCAAGGCGGTCACGGATTTTCACTATAAGAGCGATTTGAGTCTTGCCGAAGCCCGGAAGAAGTACCCGGAATGGTATGAAAAGCGAATTGTGCAGGGGGAGCGCCGTGAGCGCTGGCATGTCAAAAGGGACTTATATGATTGGTGGCTGCGGAAAATAAAAGAGGGGGCTTCTGTAGGGCACAGATACAGCTGCCTTTGCGTTTTGGCGTCCTATGCCGTTAAGTGCGATATTCCGGAAGATGAGCTTTTTACAGACGCTTTTTCCCTATTGCAGTTCCTTGATGATATGTCAGATGATGAGCATAACCGCTTTACCAAGCGTGATATACTGGACGCCATGCAGTTTTATCAAGAGAATTATGTCACATACAGTCGCAGGGAAGCCGAAAGAGTATCGGCTATTGCTATGCCAGCAAGCAAACGGAACGGAAGAAAACAGGCTGAACATTTAGAGCGTGCAAGGTTGGTACAAACATTGGATTATCCAAATGGAGCATGGAGAAATAAAGAGGGTAGACCAAAAGGCAGCGGAGAAAAGTCGAAGATTGTCGAAGAATGGAAACAGCAGCATCCGGACGGAAAGAAGATAGATTGTGAGAGAGAAACTGGGCTTAGCCGGCATACTGTATTGAAGTGGTGGAAGTAGGGTATACTTGAAATGCCGAAAGGCATATGCTATAATACCAGTAGGCGAAAATGACAGAAGTGCTCATGTGGCACAGCAAAAAGCCCCGGAGGTTGCGACTCCGGGGCTTTTCTATTCCGTTCTGGGTGGGTGGCTTAATCCCAAGGCTGGCTACCAGTTATTCTTCTCCGTCCAACCATTTGCAGATGTAGTAGGCAACTACACTTGCCAAAACAGAGAGAAAAAATGACAGAAGTTCACTCATGCGGTTCACCCCCTTTCTCTACCTGTCTGGGGGCGGTAGCGTCGTTCATTATATCACAGGGGCAGAAATGCCACAAGAAGCCATTTCCCCTTGTTTATTATCAAAGCCATAAGGAAAAGAGTGTCAAGGGCGGTCATAGACCGCAGCGTTTACCCTTGATACTCTTTTTTGTTGGCTATAATGCCGGAGGGGAAAACGGCTGTCCGTCCGTTTCGTTACTTCCCCCTGTGCTTCATTGTCCGTTCCGGCGGAAGAAAGTAAAGGGTGGTCTGCGACCATTTTTTATCTGCTGTACTCGCTGATCGGCAAGCCGAAGCTCATACTGCAGATAAAAAACAAGCCCTTGACTGTCTCCCTCCTACACTTTCAAAGTCGCCCAAGAGGAAGTAAGCTCCACTATATTCTTGGCAGAATATACGCACGAATATATCCGCTTGATATAGGGTGTCTATCATGCTATAATATGTGTAGCGGATATATTGCAAGTTCCCTAAAGTGTTACCACTTTAGAACTTGTGAGGGTGGCAAGCCCCCCTTCAATCCCCCTTTTAAACGAGCCGGAAGGCTCATAATATGACGGTGGTAGCACCGAAGAAAGAGAGGTCAAAGGCATGAAAAAAGATATGGATAAAATTCAGTTTGAGTACAGATACGAGGTGCAGGAGCTGATGAAAGTAATTGATAAATATGTAAAACAGAATCCGGCAGAAAAGGAAAATAAGACGCTGGAGCGTTTCTTTGACCTACTTGATGTCATGGATATGGAGTGGTAAGGGTATGAACAAGACAAGACCAAAGCAGCTATCATTCCGGGTAAGTGAAGAAGAATACCAGCAGCTACAGGAGAAGATTTCAGAGAGTGGAAAGAACCAGCAGGAATATATCCTTTCCTGTGTGCTGGAGAAGCAAATCGTGAATACGGACGGTATCAAGGAACTTATCCCGGAACTGAAACGGATAGGGAACAACCTCAACCAGATAGCAAAGCGGTGTAATGAGGGGGGAATGTTGCCGAGTGAAGCGGAAGTGCGGAAGCATGGAGAGGAGCTGAACAAAGTATGGCAGTCATTAAGGCGGTATCTTCAAAGGCGGGCATAGGGCACGCCATAGATTATGTGACAAAAAAAGAAAAGACAGAGGAGAAGCTTGTCAGCGGTCTGCATTGTGAGCCGGAGACGGTCAAGGAAGAAATGCAAGCCACAAAGGAGCTGTGGGGCAAGACGGATGGAAGAACCTATAAGCATTATGTGCAATCCTACCATGAGGACGAGGAAATAACCCCGGAGCAGGCTCACAAGAACGCTGTCGAGCTGGCAGAGCATACAAAGGCATGGAAAGGGCATGAAGTTCTGATAGCCACGCATATAGACAAGGGGCATATACACACGCATTTTATTGTCAATTCCGTAAATTATGAGGACGGTCATAAGCTCCAATGGAGTAAGCACGACCTTAAAGACCTAAAGGAACGGTGCAACGAGCAGAGCCGGGAACAGGGCTTGCATGTGCCGGAGAAAGGAAAGACCTTTGCTGGAGAAGTCCGGGAAGAAACGGTGGCATGGAGCAAAGACACCTACCAGCTTTTGAAACAGGCAGAGCAGGGAAAGGTCAAAAGCTATGTGCAGGATATTGCCCTTGCGGTGCTGGACTGTAAGGAAACAGCGACCAGCCGGGAAAACTTTATCCGGATGATGAATGAAAGAGGGTACGGCGTAGACTGGCAGGACAGCCACAAGTACATCACATATACCGACTTAGCCAGGGAACAGGCAGGAGAAAAGGCTTGTAAAATCAGGGATAACAAGCTGGAAAAATACTACAATATGGATTTTGGAAAGGAGAGTATGGAGCATGAGTTTGAGAGAAATGCACGAACAGCAGAAGCAGAGCAGTCCAAGAGAGCAGCTTCAAGAGTTAAACCGACAGAGCCGGACAGAGCTGGAAAACAGTCTGCTCAAAGAAGCGTTGGCGATGTCGAGCGAGAACTGCGAGGAATTGATGAAGCAGTCAAATCAAGAACAAGTAAGGGCAGAGCAGAACAGGCAGAGAGACGCAGAGCAGAACAGGAAGCTCATCAGCGAGCTGAAGCAGAGCGTAGAGCTGCTGAAGAACAGCAACGAATTGCTTCAAGACGCTATATCGGGCGAGATTGGGAGCCTGAAAGATGAGGTTAAGGAAAACACCGTCCAAGAGGTTAGAAAGGCGTTACAGGCGAATATAGAGGCTATACAGAGGGCTACAAAGCTTCTTGAGAAGCAGTCTGATACACTTACAAGCGTGATGAAGCAGAAGATCCGGGAGCTGGAGGAAAGCAAGAACAGCTTTTTCAGATATGAGGGCTTAAAGCTGTACCTGTTTTGGGGCGGTATGGTCTGTAATATTTTAGTGTTTCTTATGCTGTTATATGGTATGCTTGGTAAGTAAAAAGAAATCGACAAATCGGAAGGTTGAGAAAGGAGATTAGTCAATGAAAAAAATATTAGGAATCGTTGCTGGTATTGTTGGAATAATATCTGTTATTGTGGGTGTTGCATTGAAGATGAATAATAATGCTATTGCTATAATCGGAGGTGCAGATGGTCCTACCTCGGTATTTGTCGCAGGAAAGTTGAATAGTGTTCTTGTCAGCATCTTGCTTATTGCGATAGGTGTTGTGATGTTGATAGTAGCGATAATTTTTTATTTGAAGAGAAAAAGGTAAAATAATGTAGTGATAAGATAAGCGGTCAAGGCGAGAGGGAGTGAGGTGTAAAAGACTATGGAGAAAGAAAAAAGAGAGCAGGAGAGCTGCACAAGCTGCGCTTATAGGAAAGATTGGTATTGTCCCGTTGCCGGAGACCGTGTAAAGAGAGAGGGGCACTGTTCTGAATACGAGAAAAGTGAGATTGCGAAGGAAAAGTAGCAGTGCTATAATGGCAGGGAAAGGGAGAGAAAACCAGCCCTTTTTTAAGAGGTCAAAAATGTGCAATAAACTGTATTGATAATATAAGCCCCCTATAGGTGTTTTTAGGGGTGGGGAAAGGGAGAGAAAACCAGCCCTTTTTTAAGAGGTCAAAAATGTGCAATAAACTGTATTGATAATATAAGCCCCCTATAGGTGTTTT
>NZ_JAOQJW010000038.1:0-4260 GCF_025567265.1 Dorea amylophila
CAATAATCCTTATCTATTGTTTCCTTCAAGTCGTGACTGGCAGCGAATGTTAATAAATAAAATGCCCGGAAGTGTAACCCGGTGGAAGCCACTACAGTTACGCACTTGCCATTTCATTCTTAAGGCATTCGATACACACGGAATAAAACTTGGAAAGGCGTTCCAGTGAATGTGAAAGAGGCGTTGGTAATTCTTAAGGGGTAAAATTCTGCGTTAGGTTTTCAAAATTTGACTGTCTGAGGCGTATGCCGAGTTTCAAATTTTGAAAGCCTGCTTTTAGCAGAATTTTGCCCCTTTAGAATTGACCCGCCGATGGAACCTGAGCAGGAACGCCTTTTCAAGCTTTATTCCGGTTCGGGTATCCACAGCCTTTCTGAATTAAATCCCAATTAAATCTCAAAATCTTTTATGTAATCTTTCATATACCTGATCGAATGCTCTCTGTCTTCTATCTCCTTTTGTTGTTGACAGTATTGCATGTCTCTTTCCGTCCGGTTCTGTCAGGAATAATGTCTTTTTAATATTTCCTTGTTTTCCTACTTCCAGTTTCTCCATCTGGTTCAGATCATATATCTCTACATCCGTATCTACGGTCACTACATAATCTTTTGCAATCAGAAGCTGTTCTTCTTTTAATTCCAGTACATCCGGTGCTGCCAGCTGACGATAGAACTCTTCTTTGTCTTTCACTCTGTCCAGCTTTCTGTTGAATTCTTTTCTTGCTTTTGTATTCAACACTGCTAAAACAATTCCTACACATCCAATAATTGCAGCCAGCATGATATTATCAAACGAGCAGATCAATGCCAGGCACAGAAGACTGATCCAGACAATCATTCCTGTCTGTAGTGATTTGATTCTTTTTGCTGTCAGATCTGCATATTTTTGCTGTCCTGCTGTTTCAATCGCCATACTTTTTTCTCCTTTTACCGAATCTTCTGCTTTTTCCGGGTATTTTCACGCTGTTACCTTGTACTCTGCCGACACTTAGTTACCAGCCCATGGTCTTACTGTTTCTTTATAATATGTAACATTTTCAGAAAGGATCTTTGCCTCCGCATTCTTTACTTCCACTTCTGTCACTGCACAGTTACTGTGCACTCCGATGCCCCAGTATTTTTCCAGCGGTTCCTTTCTGATGTTATTCAGTATACCTGCCAGCGCCGCTCCATGTGTGGTGATCAGTACATTTCCATACACACCCTCTGTTTTTTTGTACAGACTTTCCAGAAACTCACCGGTTCTTTTCTTTACATCTGCAAATGATTCGCCACCTTTTCCCGGTCTGAATCCCACCGGATCATCGAAAAATTTCTGAAAATCTTCCGGAAGTTCCCAATGATCTCTTGCGCAGCATTTTCCCTCATATTCACCGAATGCCATTTCCTCAATTCTGGCATCCGTAATGATCGGAACATCTCTGCCTTCCAGTATGATCCTCGCTGTTTCATACGCTCTCGACAACGGACTTGAAATACACAGATCGAATGGGATATCATGCAGCCCCTCCGCCGTCTCTTCTGCCAGATGCTTGCCAAACTGATTCAGCGGAATATCCACCTGTCCCTGAATCTTTTTTACTTTATTCCAATCTGTTTCTCCATGTCTTACCAGATAAAGTTTCATTCTACCAATTCTTCCTCCTAAAACGACCTTTTTCTCCATTGACCTCTAACGCCAATATAATTGACAGTATACCATACCTTTTCATCTTTTTATAGTCAAATTCTGCTGAAAATGCTATAATATTTCTGCATAAAATTCTTTAAAATTATTTAAGTAAAAGGGAGTATCAATTATGGAAAAAATTGCAAGCTTTACAGTAGATCACCTGCGTCTTGTTCCGGGTGTATATGTTTCCCGTATCGACCAGGCAGGCGGCAATCCGATCACTACTTTTGATCTGCGTATGACCAGTCCTAACGATGAACCGGTTATGAATACTGCCGAAGTTCACACGATCGAACATCTGGCCGCCACATTCTTACGCAATCATGCAGAATATGCAGACAAGACCATTTATTTTGGACCTATGGGCTGCCGTACAGGATTTTATCTGATCCTTGCCGGAAGTTATGAATCCAAAGACATCGTACCATTATTAAAGGAAATGTACAGATTTATGGCTGATTTTGAGGGTGAAGTTCCCGGAGCCTCCGCCAAAGACTGTGGAAATTATCTGGATATGAATCTTCCGATGGCAAAGTATCTGTCTAAGAAGTATCTTACAGAGGTTCTCGAAAACATCACTGATGAACAGTTACATTATCCTTCCTGATCACAGTTACCGATACATTTTAACTATGAGCAGCCTGTACTACAGGTTGCCGGAATCGAGTAGGAGGCGGTGACTAACCGCCGTCCTCTCACAGCACCGTACGTACCGTTCGGTATACGGCGCTTTCAATAGTTGACGTGCACAGACTGGTAGGCTGTGGCTAAATCATAATAGCCACTGTTTATCAGTCTTTCTTTATTCAGCGCCCAAATCACAGCTTTGTTATTACTGATATACCAGTACTTTCTTCGACTGTTTGCTATTGTTGCCGCATAGTGTTCTGGAATTCCCAGCTTGACTAGGTTTTTATATTTCGTTCTGGGTTTCTTCCATTGTTTCCATATGCACATGCGTATTCTGTGATAGAGCCATCCATTGATGTCATCTATGTTGCTCTTCATACTTGCAATTCCGTAGTAGTTAAGCCAACCTCTTGCATATACTTTGGTTTTCTCAAGGCTTGGCCTGATCGACTGACATTGCTTGCGGGAAGACAACTCCTTCAGTCTGGACTTGAACTTCTTCCATGACTTCGGATGAACTCGGACATAAATGCCTTTTCCGTTCCTTCCCAATGCAAAGCCAAGGAATTTAAAATTTCGGATTGCAAATACGCTGACAGTACGGCTCTTTTCTCGGTTGACTGTAAGTTTCAGCCTCTCCTCAAGATATTTTGTACTGCTTTCCAAGAGTCTCTCTGATGCTCGCTTGCTCTTTGCAAGAAGCACGATGTCATCGGCATATCTTATACATGGGACATCTCTTTTCAAGAATTCTTGGTCGAACTCATTGAGGTAGACATTTGCCAGCAATGGTGATAGATTTCCACCTTGTGGTGAGCCTTCCTCTGTATCAATGACTACTCCGTTTTCCATTACACCGCTTTTCAGATAGCGCTTTATCAGCTGTACTACGCGTTCATCCTTTACTTTCTTCCGGAGAAGATTGATGAGAATTTCGTGATTAAGAGTATCGAAGTACTTTGACAAGTCAAGGACTACAGCAAATGTATAGCCTTGTTCTGCATACTCCTTAATCTTAAGTATTGCATCTTTTGCACTTCTGTTCGGACGATAGCCATAGCTACCCTCTGCAAACAGTGGTTCATAGATTGGCACTAACTGTTGGGTTATTGCCTGTTGGAGTGTACGGTCTACCACTGTTGGTATGCCAAGCTTTCGCACACCACCATCTGGTTTGGGAATCTCAACTCGTCTTACTGGAGACGGAGTATACTTTCCACGATAAATGCGGTCGGTTATCTCTTGTTGATGTTCCTTTAGATATGGAAGAGCCTCCTCAATGGTCATGCCATCAATTCCCGGCGCTCCCTTGTTTGCCTTAACTCTCTTATACGCTCTGTTAAAGTTATCTTTATACAGTATCGCTTCCAAAAGTCTCGGCTGTGCACTGTCTCTTTCTTTCCATATCCGATTGAATGACCTGGACGCTTTCACATACCCTTCATGTTCCGCATTATCTCTTTGCGAACAGCCATTGTTTTCAATGTTTTCTGCCATAAACGGTCATTCCTCCTTTCTCGGTCATACTCAAGACTCCTACTGATTCGGTCCTTCACCTCGAACGGAACTTGTTCCGTTTGGCTACTATGACCTCTGCTGACTTCTGTACGTTCAGCATTGCTTTATGCAATGATTACCTCTTTCAAGGCGTACCGCACAGACCTCCCTAGGTACCACACGTTTCTTCCTCTCCATCCATCTGTCTCATTTATCATACATGATTCCGTGTAGTCATTGGGTTTCAACTTGTGATGCAGTCTTGCCCTCATGCATGACCTCATATGAGATTTCTGTTCGTCAGACCAGAGATTTGCCCGTGAGTTAGTATGTTCCTCACATCCAGCTTCCTTCAGATTCCATCTCGCGATGAACACCCTTGCCTTCGGCTATATCCTTCCCACTACCGGGCGGATTCGGGACTTTAACCCTTTAGAAACGTGCGCCGCTAGGCGCACATCA
>NZ_JAOQJW010000039.1:0-3206 GCF_025567265.1 Dorea amylophila
CCCCTTTAGAATTGACCCGCCGATGGAACCTGAACAGGAACACCTTTCCAAGCTTTATTCCGGTTCGGGTATCCACAGCCTTCCTGAATTAAATCCCAATCCCCTCTAAATTAAATTCCGGTATAAAGCTTTCTTTTGCTGCTTCTCCTTCCTGGATAAATCCATCTTCCATTCCCAGTTCCAGTGCATAATCTATAACTTTTTCATATTCCCTTTTTGTAACTTTACGGCTAAGAAGTGGATCTTCTGCGACCTGCGGCATAGGGGTGTATTGATTCATAATGCTAATCAGAATCTGGTCTTTGTATGTTTCGAGCAGATATTTTATGACCGCTTTGGAATTTTTTACATGCCCCGGCAGAACCAGATGTCTTACGATCACGCCTTTTTGTATCATTCCTGTTTCTTTGTTGATCTGGATATTCCCCGTCTGACGAATCATTTCTTTTAAAGATGCTTTGGCATATTCGGGATAATCCGGAGCCTTCGAATATGTAGCTGCGAGGTCTGGCTCCATGTATTTAAAATCCGGAAGATAGACATCTACATATCCATCCAGCATCTGTATTGTCTCCGGCTTTTCATATCCGCTTGTATTATAGACAACCGGGAGATCCAGACCGGCTTTTCTTGCCATCTCTAATGCTTCTATAATCTGTGGGACATAGTGTGTCGGTGTCACAAGATTAATATTGGCAGCTCCTTCTCCCTGAAGTTCCAGGAATATCTGCGACAGCCTTTCAATCGTGATTATCTTTCCGGCTTTTGCTTCGGCTATATTATGATTCTGACAGAAGATACAGCCCATCGAACAGCCGGAAAAGAATACCGCTCCGGAGCCTGCATCTCCTGATATACAGGGTTCTTCCCACATGTGGAGTGCTGCCCTTGCTGCCACGACCTCGGCCGTCTCATGACATCTTCCGCGCTGTCCCTCAAAACGGTCTGCATGACAGTTTCTCGGACATAATGTGCAATCCTTTAGAATATTCATGTTCTCTTTTATTCTTTCCATATCTTTATTCATATTTTCTTATTCCCCGTTATTTCCATTATCCCTATCTTCCTGCAGTACCTTTGATGCATGAATATTGTACCACGAAATCCGCAGGCAATTTCATCTTTTTCTTCCTGATTTTTTCGTTATTATTGAATTTCCCCCGAGAAAATGGTACAATTTTTACCACTTGGAGTATACATGAATATTCTAAATATAATAAAACAACAGGGAAGGAAGCATGCATTATGAGGGATTACATCATCAGCTGCTGCTCGACAGCAGATCTTACAGAGGAACATTTCAAAGCACGTGACATATCTTACATCTGTTTTCATTTCGAACTGGATGGCAGGGAATATGCCGATGATCTTGGAAAATCTATCCCATTTGATAAATTTTATGCTGCAATGGCCGCCGGAGCCGATACAAAGACTTCACAGGTCAATGCCGAGGAATTCGAAGAATATTTCGAGCCTTTCCTGAAAGCAGGAAAGGATATCCTGCATGTCACACTTTCTTCCGGACTCTCTGGAGTTATCAATTCCGCAATGATTGCAAAAGAAAGTCTTGAAGAACGTTATCCTGACCGCCGGATCCTGATCGTGGATTCTCTTGGCGCATCTTCCGGATATGGACTTTTGATGGATAAGCTGGCGGATCTGCGTGATGAAGGCAAGTCCCTGGACGAAGTCTTCCGCTTCGCTGAAAAGCACCGGCTGAACGTACATCACTGGTTCTTCTCCACCGATTTGAAATTCTACGTAAAAGGCGGGCGCATCTCGAAGACAGCAGGTGCGATCGGCGGTGTACTGAACATCTGCCCGCTCCTTAACATGGATAACCTGGGGCGCCTGATTCCACGATATAAGATTCGCACAAAGCGAAAAGTTATCCGTGCCATTGTCGATAAAATGGCAGAATATGCCGATCATCAGACCGACTATACAGGGAAATGCTACATTTCTCATTCCGGCTGTTACGAAGATGCGAAGGCCGTTGCTGATCTGGTTCAATCCCGTTTTCCATATCTGAAAGAAAAAGTGGAGATCAACAATGTGGGAACAACGATCGGAAGCCATACAGGTCCGGGAACCGTTGCACTGTTCTTTTGGGGTGACACACGAACAGAATAAAATATTTGCTATCAAGAATATTTATTCTGTAACTGATAGATAGTAAAGAGTACAAAAGGAGGTTTTCTCTTATGAAAACAGCTGTTATGACAGACACAAACAGCGGAATTATGAAAGCAGAAGCTGACTCGATGGGAATCTTTCTGATTCCTATGCCAGTCATTATCAATGATGAGACACACTATGAAGGAATCGATCTTACCGAAACTTCTTTCTATGAAAGCCTGACAGGCGGAAAGAATATATCCACATCCCAGCCTTCGCCCGGTGATCTGATGGATCTTTGGGATGACATCTTCGAACAGGGTTATGACGAGATTATCCATATCCCGATGTCCAGCGGACTGAGTGCTTCCTGTTCTTCAGCTATCAGCCTTTCTGCTGATTATGAAGGCAAGGTACAGGTTGCAGACAATCACAGGATCTCTGTCACACAGAGAGAATCTGTCATGCATGCAAAAAAGCTTGCAGAAGCCGGAAAATCAGCAAAAGAAATCAAAGAAATATTAGAGGCCGAGGCTTACAATTCCAGCATCTATATCGCTGTTGACACGCTCGAATTTCTGAAAAAGGGCGGACGTGTTACTGCTGCCGGTGCCGCTCTCGGAAGTGTTCTGAACATCAAACCGATCTTGACAATTCAGGGTGGCAAACTGGATGCTTTTGCCAAGACCCGCGGTATAAAGAAGTGTAAGCAAAAAATGGTCGAGGCATTAAAGAACGACCGTGAGACACGTTTTAAAGATACAGACGACAGACATATCCTGATTGGTGCTGCCGGTTCTAACCTGACAGAAGAAGAGGCTGCGGAATGGAAACAGATGCTTGTAGACGCATTTCCGGACTCTTATGTATATTACGATTCGCTTTCATTCAGTATCGGATGTCATATCGGGCCGAAGGGATATGGAATGGGTATCAGTGTTTGTTCAAAAGATTATGACAACTAACAACGTATACAATAACCCCCCGGGAGACATCTTGGTATGCTCCCCGTCAAGAGGACAATAAAAAATAATAAATTTTTGTATCGTCAGCCATGCTATGGCTGGCGATATTTTATGCTGCTTTTG